>DMOB01000204.1:0-355 GCA_003452475.1 Acidimicrobiaceae bacterium
CCGATCATCTGGATGCAGCTGGTAAGGCATTGTCGGAGTATCTTTATTATCTTGCAGTGATGGGGTATCAGGTATCCGTGACCAGTCGAATGAAGATAAATCATCATGATTCCCTGAAGCACTGTCGAAGTTTGGCTCTGATTGATAGCCATCATCGGCCCCATTTTTTGACACGTTTACTACCGTAATCAATATTTATGGCTACGCGTCCGCGCCGTAGAGGTGGGATAATTAATTATCTGTCTAAAATGGCATGGTGAAGCTGTCTGAAAACCCAAATACCTGGGTCTCCTTAACTACTGATGAGCTGCAAGTAGGCGCAATATATGACTGGTGCCTTCAAGATGACTGTGGA
>DMOB01000204.1:611-5782 GCA_003452475.1 Acidimicrobiaceae bacterium
AGGTCTCCTTAACTACTGATGAACTGCAAGTAGGTGCAATATATGACTGGTACCTTCAAGATGACTGTGGCGCAATCGTAGTTTTCTCTGGAACGGTGAGAGATCATGCAGAGCATCGAACTGGAGTGAGTTTGCTGGAATATGAAGCCTACGAAGAGCAAGTAGAACCTAGGCTTGGGTTGATAGTGGATGAAATGAGAGCCTGTTGGCCGGATGTACGTCGGGTCGCTCTACTTCATCGCATCGGTAGTCTTTCCCTCAAAGAAAGTTCGGTAGTGGTTGCAGTTTCCTCGCCACATCGACCCGAAGCATTCGAAGCAGCCCGTTTTGGTATTGACACACTTAAAAAAACAATTCCGATATGGAAGCGAGAAGTGTGGGACGGTGGAGATGATTGGGGATTGGCGTCACAAGAAATTTCCGATGTCCCAAGTGCAACAAATAACCCTGGGCGCGACAAATGAGCCCGATCGCCTTTTTAGGTATTGCTGCAGTTATAGCCTGTTTAGGGCTTTTAGTTATTGGTCTCAGAGGAAGGCGACGCGATCCTTGGGATGCCGGAATCAAAGAATTCAGAAAAAAGCTAGATGCGCTAAGTGCCGAAGCAGAAATTGAAACATCAGCTGTCATAGATGATGATGAGGGAAGGCAATCCCCTGTCGCGTGATCTTGCCATAGACCTCGGAACCGCTAATACTCTTGTGTATGAGAGAGGCCGCGGGATCGTTCTAAATGAACCATCCGTAATTGCCTTGAATGAACGTACTGGCGATGTGCTTGCTGTAGGTAGTGAGGCCTGGCAGATGATTGGTCGAACCCCAGCTTACATAGTCGCAGTTAGGCCCCTGAGAAAAGGCGCTATTACAGATTTCGACACGACTCAACGTATGATTCGATTAATCCTACAGCGCGTGGGAGTTGGTAGATTCGGTAAAACACGGATTGTTGTCTGTGTCCCGTCAGTCATCACACCGGTCGAACGACGGGCTGTGACCGAAGCTGCTCGACGTGCTGGCGCAAGCGACGTTCGGTTGATAGACCAACCAATGGCCGCAGCTATTGGCTCTGGGCTTCCGATTCACGAACCCATTGGAAACATGATCATAGATGTGGGAGGAGGAACAGCGGAAACAGCGATGGTGTCGCTCGGTGGAATCGTTTCGCTAAAAGCTATTCGAGTTGGGTCTTTTGATTTTGATGCGGCGCTTCAAAACTACAGTCGTCGTGTACACGGTGTCGCAATAGGGGAACGTACAGCTGAAGAAATTAAAGTACAGATCGGCTCAGCCTGGCCCGGTGAAGATGAGTTCGACGCTGAAGTAAAAGGCAGAGATCTAACCACCGGGTTGCCAAGAACTTTTATTCTTACCCCAGATCAAGTTCGCCATGCCATAGCTGAACCTTTACAGACCATCGTTGATTCTGTTATTGAGTGTTTGAGTCAAGCTCCACCAGAGTTATCTCAGGACCTTCTTATCGGTGGTGTTCACTTAGTGGGCGGCGGCGGACTTTTGAAGGGTCTGGCGCGAAGGATAGAAAATGATGCTCGAGTTCCAGTGCGAATTGTAAAAACCCCTATGGAAGCTGTAGTCCTAGGAGCTGGAAAATCCCTGGAAAATTTTGATTCCTTACAAGCGTCTTTTTTTACATACGGTTCCCGGTATTGAAATATGGCTCATGTGTAAAAAAGTTCGACTTAGCGTTTGTACGTTATTCTTGCTATTAATTAGTTGCGGTGAGGTATCGACGTCTGAGCAGAGCATTACCGAAGTTCTGAAGGCTCCAGTGCAACAAGCGGTTGGGTTCGATGGAGAGGTTATTCGCCTAGGTGTTCTGGCAGATCTTACTGGGCCAGGTTCAAATCTTGATCGGGCGAGATTAGCGGGTATCGAGACTTTTTGGGCTGAGGTAAATAAAAGCGGTGGAATTGGGAAACGTGTTTTAGTTGAGCTGCTCTTAGTAGATCATCAAGGAGAGCCAGCTGCTGCAGCCATTGAAGCCTTCTCGTTAGCCGAATCAGTGGTTAGTTTCGCTTTTATTAGCGAGGTGGCTGCGGGTGCCGCTTACCCAATACTTGTAAATGAAAACATCTTGGCGGTTTCGCCGACCTCAACACTTGATTGGGAATCTGATCCGCGGTTTCTTACTCATTCGGTGCCAGTAGAAATTATGATACTGACGCTGTTTGAGTCATTCCCAAGAGCTAAGTGGTGTGTGCTGGCTGACCGTTCGCCGCTAGGCACAAACGTCTCTGCATCAGTTGGAGTGGCTGAAGATTTGTCTGATCTCAAACAAGGTGTGTTAATCATAGAGCCATCAGCTAAGTCAAAAGAGATTTTGACGAATGATCGATGTAGCCACCTATTTGTGGAACTTTCGGAAGGTTGGCACCAAGAAGAGTTAACGGAACTTTCTTACGATGGACTTATTTTTAAACGAGCTGCATCGGCAGGCAGTCATGAAAGTCAACTACGTGCTCAAGAGATCGCCATTGATTTGACTCCTCAATGGCGAGTTGACAGTGCCGTGGGAATGCGTGAATTTATGGCGGCATTAATCAGGCATACTCCTGACGCGCTTGCGGATAGTCGTCTGCGAGACGGGTACGTGTCTCAAATCCGCCTCTACGATATTCTTGAAAGAGCTTTCACATCAGGTGAAGTTACGCGAAGCCGGCTTCGAGAAATTGCAGATGACTCAGGGCCCGTAAATATGAGGTCATTCGTTGAAGATATTGATGTGACTAATAAACCTAAGGTACTCCCACGAGCAATAGGACTTTTTAGTTCTGGCGGAGAAGAGCCTGATGATCGGGGCTGGAGTCGTCTTCAAGTAGTTGAGCCTACCGACATGAACGTCAACAGTATGTTTTCAAAGCAGCTTGGCGACTAATCAACCTGCACTCCCAGTAAATCTCCGGCAAGTGAACGTACTTGTCTGTCATGGTCCTCTAGAGCTGCCCGAACGGCATATTGAGCGTCTTCAGTATCAAATTGGAACAGGCCTAGAATTGCTCGTCGTCTTATCTGTGGTTTGTCAGACATTGCTGCTAGGAGAGCAATCAAAATAGATGATTTATTGTCAGGCGTTGCGAAGTTAGACAGGGCACCTAGAGAAGCGACAGCACTCTCTCTGCACAGATCATCGACATGTTGAGACGCGACACCAACTAGTAAATTAATTGAGGAAGTATCTTCTTGTTCGCCGATAGCAAAAGCTGCCATTTCAACTACATCGGAGTTTGAATCAGACAGAAGGGTTGAGAGAATGACAGACTTGTGTGAAGTAGAGAGTTCTGCTGCGCGACATCGAACTGCTGGAGAGGAATCTTTTAGAGCACTGCGCAAATGGGTTGGCTTTAATAACGCAAGTCTATGCAATGCTCCAAGAGCAGCAATACGAACAGTCTGATAATGGTTAAGAAGTAGTTGCTCTGCAGTTTCAGAATCACCTAAATATCCTGCAGTTATTGCTTTTAGGCATAGCTCGCGTTCAGTCAACTTATGATGCCCTGCAAAAAGAAAGCTGCTGCTATCGCCATGAGAGAAACCAAGATAGTGATGAATAAGCCGCCAAGAATTGAAAACACTCCGAGACTTACTATGGCCCAAATTTTGCGCCATAAAGACGTTTTTTTGTAAGTTGCCCTGCTATTTGGCTTTGTCTGCTCCAAGTTATGTCCCTTGGTAGGCCGAACTTTTTCTCATGGAAGCGTAGTAGTTTTTTGACCGGACTGACAATCCTCTCCTTCATATTAGGATAGAGAACTAAGAGTTTCGCGACTGCTCGAAAGATTGAGCGGTCTATCAAGGGTTCGAATGTTACGAATATGGTGCAAAATTTATGTTTTGTGATGGCACGCTTAAGAGTAAGTGACTGGATCTTTGTTAGGGCATAATAAACATGACTCGACCGACCGAGAGTGGCCAAGTTGGGCCCGTATCGCCGTGTTCATTCTTGGGGTATTGTTATTATTCGGGTTTGGCTTTGACCAGGTTTACATTGACTCCAAGGCTATAACTAGTCCGGGAAGCACTCAGTACCTTGGGCCTCTGGTAACAGTCAATGGAGCTGAAACTTATCATCCGTCCGGCTCTATCAGCATGGTTACGGTTCGTTCCAATATGAGCCCTTCTCTATTAGAGGTAATCGGTGCTTGGTTGGATGACTCGATAAGCATCGAAAATAGCGAACGCGTCTTGAGTGGTCGAACTGTGGAAGAAAATCGCACACTTGGTTTAGAGCAAATGTCTAATTCTTTGGATTTGGCAAAGAGAGTAGCGTTGGAGAAACTTGGGTACGACGTAATGACAGAGTCAGGAGTTCTTATAAAAAATTTAGTGCCCGGC
The DNA here is from genome assembly GCA_003452475.1 of Acidimicrobiaceae bacterium. Classification (GTDB taxonomy): domain Bacteria; phylum Actinomycetota; class Acidimicrobiia; order Acidimicrobiales; family Poriferisodalaceae; genus UBA9040. The sequence continues at coordinate 4,961 of DMOB01000204.1, forward strand.
GAACCAGCTGCTTTGGTTCTTAATCGCGGAGATGTCCTCATTGAAGCAGAAGGCACCCCGCTATATATAGCGACTGATCTTGTAGAGCTATTGAGTCGATTTCTACCGGGGGATGATTTTACGTTTTCAGTTCAAGGGTTTGATGGGTCAGTTCGGTCAGAGACCGTCAAACTTGGCGACCGAGAGGGAAAAGCGTTCTTAGGGGTTTCGGTTGGGACCTATATGGAAATGTTAGAACTCCCCTTCGAGATAAAGGTAGCTATTGAGAAAGTAGGGGGGCCATCTGCTGGCCTCGGTCTTACTTTGGCCATCCTAGAACAGCTAGGAGAGGGCCAATTGACTGGAGGTCTAGATGTTGTTGCTACGGGGACTATTGATGCTCATGGACGAATTGGGCCGATAGGTGGCTTAGAACAAAAAAGTTATGCCGTTATGCAGTCCGGGGCTAATATTTTTTTAGTTCCTGCAGGGCAAATATCCGTGGCTAGCGCGGTCGTTGGGGACTACATCAAAGTAATCCCGGTCGAAACCCTAGACGAAGCTCTTACCGCTCTTCGTCTAAATGGGGGCGACTTATCAGGCATAAAATAATTTCAGAGCTGGAGAAGCTCGAAGATAAATATGTAAGGGAGTATCCCTGTTCCGTTGATTTCAATCGGTACTCTGAAAAATCATGGTTACGCATGCTCATGGGGCGGTTTCTCTCAGTACGGATGCGATAAGCAACGCGGAGTTTACGCTTAGCTTTCGTGGCTATGCGGTAGAAGAGGTACGCGAGTTCCTGGAGACTACGGGAACGCAAATAGAATACTTACAACAAGA
>DMOB01000235.1:0-9812 GCA_003452475.1 Acidimicrobiaceae bacterium
AGAGCATTATTAGCTCTTGACCCTGCGGTGGCGAAGGTGATCGGATATACGAGATACCGTATAGAGGGAAATATAGATGATGAAGCGACCATTCAAGTAATTGATCGCGGGGGGATCGCGAGGGAAATAAATTCTCGGACCGCCGCTAATTCTGTTCTTCGGGGAAGTAAGCACCGCGCGGCATTCGAACGAGAAGTTACGGTAAGTCAAGGCAGCGATGGTCGAAATGTCATCCACATTCCTGAGATCAAAGATGGTGAAACTACTGGGCTTACCTTGTTACATTGCCGATTTGAAGAAAAAATGAGCGCTGCACAAACTCGTGGTGTGCTGGAAGGTTACCGAGGTAGATACGGCGCGTTGAAAGACGCTGTCACTGAATCTCAACCATCTTTTCGTGATGATCTTTTAGAAACTATTCCAATAGTGAATCTCCTTACAAAGCCCGTGTACGTTTTGGCTGAATTGTGGATGCCATGATCGGAATTGGGTTAGACGTTGTTGATGTGGAACGAATGCGTACGGTCCTTAACCGAAGAGCGGCAATTAAAGAAAGACTTTTTACAAGATCAGAGCAACATTACGCCGAAGCTAGTAGCGATTCAGTTCAAAGGTTTGCTGCCCGATTCGCGGTGAAAGAAGCGGTTATGAAAGCACTCGGGGTAGGGCTTGGTTCGGTAAAATTTCGAGATATAGAAGTTGTAAAGTTGGATAGTGGGAAACCAACGCTGGAACTTCACGGGCAGGCAGCAGTGTTAGCTGATTTAGCTGGTATTAGAAAGTGGCATTTATCGATTAGTCACACGGCTCTTGTAGCTGAAGCCATAGTTGTCGCTGAATAACGCCGAAATGATTCCAATAGTCACTCCTATGGAGATGAACGAGCTCGACAAAATAAGCCCTTTGGGAGAAGCTGAGCTTATTGAACGAGCAGGATTTGCCCTAGCGAGAGAAGCATTACGATCTTTAGGAGGCGGTTATGGCCGTCGTGTTGGGTTAGTTGTTGGGAAAGGAAATAACGGGAAAGATGGCTTAGTGGCAGCTCGTTTACTTCGAAAGCGTGGGGTCAAATGTGAGGTCATGGATCCATCAGACGCTACGGACCTCAGAAACGTCGACCTTGTCATAGACGCGGCGTATGGAACGGGTTTCAGAGGCGCCTGGTCGGTTCCTGAGCAACCTGCCGCTCCTGTAATAGCAGTAGATATACCTTCGGGTGTTAATGCCTTAACAGGAGCGGATAATGGCTCACTTCAAGCTGAAAAGACTGTTACGTTTGCTGCTTTAAAACCTGGTCTGTTACTGGATCCAGGACGGCAAAAAGCAGGCTCAGTAGTGATTGCTGACATAGGTCTTGAAATAAATGACGCTACTAGCCACCTGTTCGAAGATAGCGACTGGCAAGTTGCCAAGAAAGTCAGAAGAAAAACTGACCATAAATGGACGAACGCTGTGCGGATATTAGCCGGTTCGCCCGGTATGGAGGGCGCATGCGGGTTAGCTGCGAGAGCGGCTCTGCGAGCTGGCGCTGGCATGGTTGTGGCCTCTACCCCTGGCAGTGAACCTGGTGATCGTAGCTACATTACCGAAGTAGTTACGAAGCCTCTTTTGAATGAAAAATGGGCTCAAGAGATACTGAGCGACTCGTACCGATATAGCAGTTTGCTTATTGGGCCAGGGTTGGGTTTAGCGGAAACTATGAAGCATCAGATCCTAGAGGCTATAGAAAATTGGCCTGGCCCAGTTGTCGTAGACGCTGATGCAATTACAGCTCTGTCAGGAGATCTCTCTTGTCTCAAAAAACGTGCCGGTTCCACTATTCTCACGCCTCATGACGCGGAATTCGATCGCCTGACCAACTCAGCCGCTCGAACCGATAGGTTTCAGGCAGTCAGAAACCTGGCGAGAGATTTAAATGCTGTGGTCCTCCTGAAAGGGCCGACAACGCTGATATCTGACCAATCAGAGAATCTTGTTGCGGTAAACTCAGGAAACCAAAATTTGGCGACAGCGGGAACTGGAGACGTCTTAGCAGGAATGATTTGCGCTTTGTATGACACGGAGAACCCATTAAGGTCAGTTGCTGCTGCCGCACATTGGCATGGGCGCACAGGTGCTATGGCCGATGAAGGTCTTCTCGCAAGTGACCTGCCTGACCTTCTGATGGTTAGTAATAAAATGATGGTAGCGAAATGACTGCATCCGGTGAGATGATGCGACCAACATGGTGTGAGATAAACCTAGGGGCATTAGGAAGAAATTTTGACGTTATAAGGAAACGCGTCAGCAACTCGATGGTGATGCCGGTTATCAAGGCCGATGCTTATGGACATGGGATAGAAAAAATTGGGTTGCACCTCGAACAGTTAGGAGCAGATCGTCTTGCGGTCGCATACGTTGAAGAAGGAGTAGTTTTACGAGAAGCTGGAGTAACAATTCCGATCCATGTCATGGGTGGGGCCATTAAACGGCAGATTCCCCTTTTCCTTGATCATGACCTAATTTTTACTGCGCCTTCAATCGAAAAATTAGAGCAAATTAACGATGCAGCGAAGACTCGTGGTTTGAAGGCAGTTGTTCATCTCAAAATTGATACAGGCATGGAAAGAATAGGTGTTCATCATTACAAAGCTGAATCATTTCTTCTGGCGTCGTTGAAATGTGAGTCGATAATAGTCGAGGGCGTATTTAGTCACTTTGCCCGAGCCGATGAAACAAACTTGTCCTCAGCGTTGCTTCAGTTAGAGCGGTTTAACCAAGTGCTGGAATTTTATGATAAAAAAAATCTACCTACTCCGCTGAGGCACATATCAAACTCTGGTGGGATTGCTCAGATACCTGATGCGAACTTGGATATTGTGCGACCTGGAATTTTGATGTTCGGTGTGTACCCCTCGCCAGAAACGCAAAGAACGGTTGCGGTCGAGCCTGTGCTTTCGTGGCACAGCGAAGTTATTTACTTCAAGGTCGTAGAAGCAGGTAATCCGGTGAGTTATGGGGGTACTTGGCAACCGGATAAACAAACTCGCGTGGTTACCTTGCCTGTTGGGTACGCCGATGGCTACAGGAGAGACCTCTCGAACTGTGCTGAAGTTCTTGTTCGAGGTCAGCGTTATCCGGTGGTGGGACGAGTCTGTATGGATCAGACCATGTTAGATATCGGAACCGGGACTGCCTACAACGGTGATGTTGTGACTCTCATTGGAAGTGATGGTGATCATTCGATCAGCGCAGAGGACCTTGCAGAGTGGTCCGGAACAATCCCCTATGAGGTATTAGCGTCTATTTCGGCGCGGGTTCCTAGGGTTTATGTCGACTCGGCCAAATAACGTAATGGGTCATTTATGCTGGCCTGCTAAAGCTCTAGAATTGTACAAGTAGCTCGACTAACGACTAGCGAAGCGGTGATTAACTAATGCTGCATGTGAGAACAAGATCCGCAGAGGAGACAAAGCAAGTTGCAGAGGCCATTGAACCGGTCCTGCAGCCTGGTGACGTGATTCTGCTTTCTGGAGATCTTGGAGCTGGTAAGACAGTATTTACACAGGGGCTTGCCGCCGCTCTTGGGGTTAGTGAAAGGGTTACAAGCCCGACCTTCACTTTGGCGGCCAGCTATGAAGGAAGAATTAAACTTCATCACTTAGATGTCTATCGTCTCGAGAACCTAGGAGAAGTAGTTGATCTTGACCTCCCAGGGTTACTTGATGATGACGCAATTGTTTGTATTGAATGGGGTGAAGTAGTAATGCCAGAAATCCCCAGAGAATTTTTAAAACTGAATGTTCAACTCGGACATCCTGAAGATATCCCAGATGCGAGGGTTCTTGAATTTGAGTTCATAGGGCCGATGTGGATGCAACGCGAAGGCGCCATAGCATCACGATGCGCTGCTTGGATCGAGAAGGACTGATTGTGCTGGTTTTAGGAATCGAAACTGCTACACCACAGGTAGGGGTAGCTATCGGTGGCCATGAAGGTGTTTTGGCCTCATTTCACAGTGCAAGAGACCGGCGGCATGCTGAAACTCTCGCGCCAGCGATTGAATTTTTATGCAAGCAAGCTCGAGTTGAATTATCAGAAATTGGAGTTGTAGCTGTTGACATAGGGCCGGGTTTGTTCACTGGCTTGCGGGTGGGCTTGGCCACAGCAAAAGCAGTAGCTCATGCATGTCGAGTTCCAATGATCGGAATTTCCAGTCTTGATCTAGCGGCTTTTCCAGCTAGGTTTTCGGATCGACTCGTAGTTTCGACTGTTGATGCTCGACGAGGAGAAATATTTTACGCAACGTATCGCCGGACTGCTGGCGGGATTCAACGTATAGGTGATCCACATGTCGACCAGCCCACAGACGTTGCGGATCAACTCATGGCTCAGGGAGAAGAATGTCTCGTAGTAGGTGATGGGGCGCAACGATATTCAGAAATTTTTGAAGGTATCCGAGGGGTGGAAGTAGGACAAGAAGGGTTCCGGTTTCCTAATGCCGGATCACTTGTCGAACTTGCTCATCCGCGAGCCCTACGCGAAGAATTTGTAGTACCTGGAGAAATTGAACCTCTGTATTTGCGCGCTCCTGACGCAAGAATAAATTGGCAACAACGAGAACGATCATGATAAATCCAACCTCGTTGAATACAGAAATAGTTATTCAGCCGATGAATAAACGCCATGTGCGTGCTGTGCGCGCCATAGATAAACAGGTTTATCCAAAGCCATGGTCAGTGGGTATATACCACGACGAGCTTAAGCAGCCAGCTAATAGAATTTATTTGGTAGCTTCTCACGACGGTGTACTTGTTGGCTACGCAGGAGCGATGCTTGTGCACGATGAAGGACATATAACTTCGATTGCTGTGAACCCGAACGCAGAAGGGAATCAAATAGCCACGAGGCTTCTTTGGGGGATTCACCGTGGGTGTCAAAACAAAGAAGCTGCTGCAATGACTTTGGAAGTTCGCGTCTCAAACGAACGTGCGCAGGCTCTATATAGGCGGTTTGGGTATGTTCCAGCAGGTGTACGCGCCAAATATTATGGCGACAATAACGAGGATGCTCTGATCATGTGGTGTCATGACATTCAAAAAACTGAACACGCTGAGAGACTTGCTGGGTTAAAAAGCCAACTAACTGGTTTAACAACATGGAGTATCACATGAACACTTCAGAAGATATGACAATTCTTGGTATCGAAACTTCCTGTGACGAAACGGCTGCAGCAATTGTCGTTAACGGAACTGATGTACGAGCGAACGTTGTTAGCAGTCAAGTAGATCTGCATGCGCGTTATGGGGGCGTGGTGCCTGAGATAGCTGGGCGTGCGCACGAATCGTTGATAACGCCAGTAGTTGCTGAAGCGATGGTGAAGGCTGGAGTTGCCGATAATGAAGTAGATGTTGTGGCAGTAACACATGGACCTGGGCTGATCGGCAGTCTATTGGTGGGGGTCGCAGCCGCAAAGGCCATGGCTCTTGTGTGGGGCGTGCCATTTATTGGGATTAATCATCACGAGGCACACCTCTACGCTTCATTCTTAGATCAGCCAGATATTGAATTTCCGCTAGTCGTGATGCTCGTCAGCGGCGGCCATACAATGCTGATCGAATTTCGAAATCATGGGGAGTATCGACTCCTCGGTGCCACTCTTGACGACGCAGCCGGAGAGGCGTTTGACAAAGTAGCTCGCTACCTGGGGTTGGGGTACCCCGGCGGACCGGCGATAGATAAAATTAGTTCGCAAGGTGACTCGGAAGCCATTAAATTCACTCCGCCCATGTTCCATGACGGGTTAGATTTTTCTTTTTCTGGACTTAAAACCGCAGTTATTAATTATGTGAGAAAAAATTCTGACGCAGACACTGCAGATGTTGCGGCTTCGTTCCAAAAAGCGGTTGTTGATGTGCTTACTCATAAAGCACTGAAAGCGGCTAAAGAGGTTGGCGCTAAAGGAATTTGTCTTGCCGGAGGTGTCGCAGCAAATACGCTGTTGCGTCAACGAACCAGTGAAATCTGTAACGAAAATGGTTTCGTAGCGTGTCTTCCGAGTCGCGCAATGTGCACCGATAACGCTGCGATGGTTGCTGCTACGGCATGGTGGAAGATGCAAAACGGCGGCGGTTCACCCCTTGATTTAGGAGCTGACCCGAACCTGAGACTGCCATTTATTCAAAATTAGCCTCTTTTTGTAGTTTTTAGAGCCTAATTTATCAACCTTTTACGGGATCCTCGAATCTCAGGTTGTTCGCGCCATTCGCGCGCCATATCGTTAGCACTCGGCCATTGAGAGTGCTAACACCCTCAAGGCATACCCAAATCGTGAAGATATCTAAGGAGGAATAGCCGATGAACTTGCAGCCCCTCGAGGACCGCATCATTGTCCGAACCAGCGAAGCTGAAGAGACAACGGCAAGCGGACTCGTAATCCCAGACACAGCCAAAGAGAAGCCACAACAAGGTGAAGTACTTGCAGCTGGTCCAGGTAAAAGGTCCGAGAATACTGGAGAGCGTATTCCTGTCGACGTAAAAGTCGGAGACATAGTCATATACAGCAAATACGGCGGCACCGAGGTTTCCTCAGGTGGCGAGGATCTCCTCGTACTTAGCGCTCGTGACGTTCTAGCGATTGTTGGCTGAGGTAAATCATGGCAAAACTAATTAAATTCAGTGAAGAAGCCCGAAAAGGACTTGAAGCAGGCGTTAATAAACTTGCTGATGCCGTAAAGGTTACTCTTGGTCCAAAAGGCCGAAATGTTGTGTTGGAAAAGTCATTTGGCGCACCAACAATAACTAATGATGGCGTAAGTATCGCTCGCGAAATTGAGCTCGAAGACCCGTTTGAAAACATGGGAGCGCAGCTTGTCAAAGAGGTAGCAACTAAGACCAATGATGTAGCTGGTGATGGAACTACCACAGCGACAGTTCTTGCTCAAGCAATGGTTCGCGAAGGACTTCGAAATGTTGCTGCAGGCGCGAATCCAATGTCGCTTAAGCGCGGAATCGAAGCAGCGGTTGCTTCTGCAGTAGGTTCAATCGGCGAAATGTCTGAGGACGTTTCTTCTGACAAAGGAAAGATTGCTTCGGTCGCTGGAATATCTTCAGCTGATCCAGCGATCGGTGAGATTCTTGCAGAAGCGTTTGACCGAGTAGGCAAAGATGGAGTCATCTCAGTCGAAGAATCCAATACTTTTGGAGTGGATCTCGAATTCACCGAGGGTATGCAATTCGATAAGGGCTACCTATCACCTTATTTTGTGACTGACCCTGATCGCCAAGAATCAGTTCTTGATGACCCGTACATCCTGTTTGTCAATGGAAAAATTTCCCAAGTACAAGAACTTGTGCCGCTGCTTGAAAAAGTTATGCAGACCGGAAAGAACTTGCTTATCGTTGCAGAAGACATCGAAGGCGAAGCGCTTGCCACTCTTGTAGTAAACAAAATTCGTGGAACCTTCACATCTGTTGCTGTAAAAGCACCAGGTTTCGGGGAACGTCGCAAGGCGATGCTGCAAGACATGGCTATTCTTACTGGAGCTCAGGTTATTTCAGAAGAAATTGGACTGAAACTCGAAAACACTACGCTCGACATGCTCGGCTCAGCTCGTAAAGTGATAATCACCAAAGATGAGACAACTCTTGTTGACGGCGCTGGTGAAAGTGACGAAGTAGAAGGTCGTGTAACTCAAATTAAGCGTGAGATTGATGACACTGATTCTGATTGGGATCGTGAAAAACTTCAAGAACGACTAGCGAAACTTGCTGGAGGCGTTGCTGTAATTCAAGTAGGCGCAGCTACCGAAGTAGAGCTTAAAGAGAAGAAGCATCGTATCGAAGACGCTGTTTCAGCTACCAGGGCTGCCATTGAAGAAGGCATCGTACCTGGCGGTGGAACAGCTCTGTTGCGTTCACGTGCAGCAATTCTTGCGCTAAGCTTGCAAGGTGATGAAGCTACAGGAGCCACGTTGGTGCATCGAGCACTTGATGCCCCAGCTCGTCAGATAGCACATAACGCAGGCCATGAAGGTGCTGTCGTTGTACAAAAAGTTGAAACAGCCGGCGGAAACAACGGATTCAACGCAGCAACTGGCGAGTATGAAGACCTGGTAGTTGCAGGCGTAATTGATCCAGCGAAGGTAACCCGAGCTGCTTTACAAAACGCTGCATCAATCGCGGCGCTTCTGCTTACAACTGAAACTCTTGTTACCGACAAACCAGCCGAAGGTGGTGACGCAGCAGCTGCTGCAGCCATGGCCGGTATGGGCGGCGGTATGGGTGGTATGGGCGGCATGGGCGGCATGATGTAGCCCAAGCTACAAATAAACGAAATTGATATATGAGGGCGAGCCGTAAGGCTCGCCCTCAGTATTTTTAGAACTAAAACTCGATACGGTAAATTCCTGATGAAATCCAGCGAAAATAAAATAATTCGACAAGGACTTCAAAAAATACCAAGGCCACAAGTCTGGTCGGAAGGGGCAAAGGCCCCATGGGCTGAGCTAGAAGAAGCGGACAAAAAATTTTCTCTTAGATTTCTCGAAAAACAGTTGCTCCACAGAGCAGTCAGGATCCAGGAAACTTCCGCCCCTCCCCCCAAACGGAACTCAGCAGTTCTCATAGCTCTATACGAAAAAAAAGATCAGGTAACAGTCATCCTGACTCGTAGGACGAAAGAAATGAGATCCCACAGCGGAGAAGTCAGTTTTCCTGGAGGCGGACAAGAACCAGACGAAGATTTGTGGCATACAGCTGTTCGCGAAGCTAATGAGGAAATCGACCTCAATGTTTCGCTTGTGAGGAGAATTGGTGAGTTAGATCACCTGACAACCATTTCATCTCAGTCGAGAATCGTTCCATATGTTGCTGTTCTGAGCGAACCGCCTGAATTGCGGCCTAACCCTGCTGAGGTGGCTGCGATTCTTGAAGTGCCTTTAAATGAACTGCTATTGCCAGGTGTTTATCGTGAAGAAAAATGGCGCTGGCCGACTCAAGACTCCGAGCGCAGAATATTTTTCTTTGAGATAGAAGGAGATACGATTTGGGGAGCGACTGCGAATCTTCTTAGGCAACTGCTTGTAATTGGGTTAGGAGATACCTCAGCAGGTGAATGAAACACCAAATCACTGAATGAGCGCTAAGGTTATGGACTTCTCGAGACAAGATTCAATAATTTTGTAAGGCAGAGCTAAGCGATCATGACAGACGGCAATAATAAACATGAGACAGTGCTCGTAGTCGATTTTGGCGCGCAGTACGCTCAGCTCATAGCCAGGCGAGTTCGTGAAGCGCACGTTTTCAGCCGAATCGTGCCGCATCACATTACTGCTGAACAGATTAAGCAAGAAAGTCCAGTTGCGATAATACTTTCAGGTGGACCCAAGTCTGTTCATGTCGACGGAGCTCCAACGATTGACGCAGCAATCTATGACCTTGGAATACCTATTCTCGGTATCTGTTACGGATCTCAGTTGATAGCGCAGCAGCTAGGTGGCACCGTAGCTAGAAGCGGTCGAGGTGAGTATGGGAAAGCTAAGTTAACTACCCACGGCTCTTCTGTGCTTCTACCAGACGAGGTAGCTGATGGAGATGACGTATGGATGTCACACTTTGATTCGATCACGCAGCCTCCAACAGGTTTTGCGATTTGTGTGTCGACTCCCGACGCCCCAGTAGCTTTAATGGAAAATGTTGACCGAAAAATCTTTGGAGTTCAGTATCACCCGGAGGTTATGCACACCCCTCATGGCCAAGAACTGCTAATAAATTTTTTGCACCACATTGCAGGTTGCCGTGCCGATTGGACGATGACCAACCTTATTCAAGAG
>DMOB01000300.1:0-7821 GCA_003452475.1 Acidimicrobiaceae bacterium
CAGACTTGGGTAAAAAGTGGATCTTTTCCTTCTTCTCCGGGGGCTGCGGGAGCCGCTTCCTGCGCCATCACCCAGCTAACGGCGGCACTCGAGGGTGTGTCTCTCGATGTTTTTCTCAGTTCTCGAATTCTTTCTAATAGAGATCTGTCAGTTCAGTCGCTGATAGCGGCTAAAAGTATTGGCGACGTGGAAAATATGGCTCAAATTGCCGTAGCTAATGGACACAAAGCAATCAAACTAAAAGTCGGTGCACTCTCGGAGATTTCAGACATAGCTCGGATAACAGCAGCACGTAAGACTATTCCTGACGAAATTCACCTGCGTCTAGATGTCAATCAAGGTTGGAACTTTTCCAGCGCCAAGAGAGTCTTAAAGGCCATCGGCCACCTAAACATTGATTATGTTGAAGAACCCACGACCAACTTGTCAGACTACAAACAGCTCCGATCGGTATCTGGAGTTAACCTCGCCGCTGATGAACATCTATCAGAATTAAATACCGCAAAGAATGTTATCCAGTCCGGCCTTATTCAAGTTGCCATTATTAAACCAACAGTGTTAGGTGGTCCACAAGCCGCCTACAACCTTTCGAAGAATGCACAGGAACTTGATATTCGATGCGTTGTGTCATCTTTCATAGATGGACATGTCGGCTTACGAGCAGCTAGAGATCTAGCACTAGCAATAGCTCCCACGGAAACCCACGGAGTAGGAACCGGGGCCTTGTTCTCTGACTCGATGCCTTCAGATGTGCTTCCTCAACATGGCTTTCTAAGGTCTCCTAATTAAGTACAAATTTCTACCGCTCCACCACAGATGGGGTTTCTTCTCAGACTCCCGTGTCGTTAGCTCAACTTGAGCAGCTAAAAAGCACAATATTCAGAGCAAAGATTTTTTGACTTTGCCAAGAGCCGTTTTCGGTAAACTCTTTCTTAGCTCTATCTGCCTTGGGGCACAAAAAGCTGGCAACGTTTCTTTTACGTGCTCGCGCACTTCATCAAGCGATGGAATGGCTACACCCTTAGCAAGAACTGCTACGACTGTAACTTGTTGACCCCATTCCGAGTCAGCCCTTCCCACCACCACACATTCTTCAAAAGCATGAAAATTCGACAAAGCTTTTTCAACAGATAACGGCCACACGTTTTCTCCGCCAGTAATAATCATTTCACTATTACGACCAAAAATTTCCAAAATTCCATCAGAGCCGATTGCTCCACCATCTCCGGTTCTATACCAACCCTCGCGAGTAATCGGTAACGAACCATCTCGATAACAGCGCATGAGCATTGGGCACCGAAGTTGGACTTCGTTGTCAACTATCCGAAGCTCTACTTGATTTAAAGGCACTCCATCATAGACGACTCCACTACCTGTTTCAGTCATCCCGTAGGTAGTTACAACGTTTATCGGCCGATCAGCTGGCACTGCTGAGCCACCCACCAACACTCGTCGGAAATGGCTGCTATCGATGCGCTCCATCGCAGTTGGAACAAGTGAAGTTAACGTAGCGCCGCGCTCAGCAGCAGCAATTACCCGATCCTTGTCGAAGGATCCATGGGCTTCAACTGGAGTGCCCGTGTGCAGCGCTCGACAAATGACTGACAAACCGCCGACATGAGATACCGGAAGACATGAAAGCCATTTATCTCGGCTTGGATCAACTTTCAAAAAAGCGCTCGTAGCCTCTGCGCTTGCCACAACAGCTTCATGCGTTAGAACAGCACCCTTTGGATTACCTGTGCTGCCACTAGTAGCTACTACAAGAGCATCTCCAAGCTCGACTGGATAGCCATGCGTCTTAGTTTCCCCAGAAACATCAATAATTTTTGACGCGCCCATTTCCGATATCAAGTGCTTCTGCATTTCCAATGGAAATCGTAAATCTACAGGGAATACCGCATCGCCATTATCCCATGCGCGCCTTAATTCTTTCACGAACTGAGGCCCACCAGGAAGAGCTATGGCAACAAGGCGATTCATGCTTTCGAAGCTATCTGGTTATCCCAAAGCGCGTGCAATCAGAATTACCGTCGAAAGTGCTATAAGCACCGTTATCAAATAATCGAACCCTGCAGGCTTTATTCGTCGACCGACATAGGAACCGATCGGAAGTAATATGCCAACGATAATCGAAGCGAGCGCACCTCCGAATAGTCGACTCACTGTCCAATTGCCAGTCAACGTAATAGTTATTATCTGTGTCACAGCTGCCGGTAGAAAAACTGAGGACGTTGAAAAGATAAAGCCTTGCCTATCAAGCTCATACCCCTGGAACCAAGCCGCTACAACCGGTCCTGAAATTCCTATAGCTCCTTGGCTGAAACCACACATGGCTGCGACGAACACAAACAGTTTCTTTCTGGTTTGTGAATCCCAAATAATTGCTTTCTTACCGATAAACCGGCGACTAAGAAAACATAATAGGAGAACCGCCAGAATTAAGAGCAACCACCTTTCATCAATTTTCGACAATGCCCACGCGCCAGCAGCAGCACCTCCACAGCCGACTATTATGAACGACAATAAATTTTCAGGTTTTTTAGCTGACCTGTGCTCATATACGAGGGCCGCGTTGCTCAACGCTGTCGGGAATGCCATCACTAGCACTGCTTCTTCAATACCCACAAAAATAGTGATCACCGGAACAGCTATTAATGGCAGCCCTAAGCCAGTCATTCCTTTTACGGCTGCGCCAACAGCCACAGCAACGGCAACAATCAAATATTCGCTACCGTTCATACAGATAGCAACGCGACAGCAACCTGTCCAGCCACCATCGCGTTATTTTCTGCTAACGCTAGGTTCGCTGGGATACTTTGGCCACCGGTCGCCTTAGCAATCGAAGCAAGAACTACTGGAGTGATCTCAGGCCCCTTTAAGCCAAGTCTTTCAACATCATCTAAAGCAGCTTCCAATGCTTCCGCTACCAAACTTGGATTTATTTCGGCATCAATTGGAATAGGCACTCCCAATAAGGTTCCACCTTGCCCTAAATTTGTTCTAGTTCGATGAACTATCGCCACTTCAGCTACATCATCTAACCGGCTAGAAACACTTAAACCCGAACTGCGTAGATAAAAAGCAGGGAAAAAATTAGTCTGCCAACCTAAGACTGGCACAGATAATGTCTCTAAATACTCTAGTGTTTTAGGAAGGTCGAGAAATGATTTAGCTCCGGCGCTGACAACTAAAACCGGATAATTAGAGATAGCCAAAAGATCTGCAGAAATATCCCCGGTAACGTCCGCTCCCCTATGCACGCCACCAATTCCTCCCGTCGCAAAAACCTCAATTCCCAAGGAACTCGCTATAACCAAGCTCGCCGAAACAGTCGTAGCTCCAACGCTCAACTTTTTTGCTGCTGAAGTTGAAAGATCTCTCGCTGCTACTTTTGTTGTCGATTCTAAAATTCTTTCGTGAGCATCGGGATTTACGCCGGCACACAACTCGCCATCTAAAACAGCAGTCAATGCCGGGACTGCCCCCTCTTTACGTACCGCCCTAATACAACGATCCAAAGCTTCTTCATTTGACGGAGATGGGAGTCCGAGGTTGCTAAATATCGTCGATTCGAGTGCGACAACAGCCGTTCCGGTGTCTAACGCGTCTCGTACTTCTTCACTAGTCTTTACTTGGTACTTCAAACTAATCCTTTAAATTCAACTATTAGCTCTAAGTCTTCCAGGTCGGACACGAAAAGAACAAAGACCATCTACTCTATGTAAATGCTAATTGAAGTGAACCATCCGCTTATCCTGGAAAAAATCACTCGGCTTCGCGATATTAATACGCCCTCTCAGGAATTTCGTACGCTAGTTATAGAACTCGGTATGTTGCTAACGTTATATGCCACAGACCATCTACCACTCACACCGGTTGAGGTTGAAACACCACTAATGACAGCTACTGGGGTATCGTTGGACGGTGGAAATCCTGTAGTCATATCTATTATGAGAGCTGGTAATGCCCTACTCGAGGGTGTACTCAGAAGTATCCCTGCATCTGATGTTGGCCACATAGGACTAGTAAGAGATGAAGAAACCCTCCAGCCCTTAGAGTATTTGGTTAAATTACCGATTCTTTCAAACCGTCATGTGATAGTTGTCGACCCCATGCTAGCAACCGGTAATAGCGCCAATGCAGCGCTAAACAGAGTCGGTTCGTTCAGCCCGGCGTCAACTACTCTTATGTGCCTCGTCGCTGCACCGGAAGGGCTAGCAAAAATTCAACACCACCATCCAGATATTCGTATTGTCACCGCAGCAATTGACAATAGACTTAATGAAAAAGGCTACATCTTGCCAGGTTTAGGAGATGCAGGTGACCGCATATATGGAACCGAATAGCCCCACAATAAAACTCACTCCACCTTTCGAGTGGCTGCATGACCATATCCAGATAATCGACCAAACCTGTCTGCCTGAAGAACTAAAACTACTAAAAATTGATGATAGCGAATCAGCTATACAAGCAATCAAAAGTCTTGCTATACGTGGCGCACCAGCGCTAGGGGCTTTCGGCGCTCTAGCTATAGTGGTCGGGCTAGACGAGTCGAAGTCCACTAACCGAGAAGATGCAGAAGCACGACTATCTGAGCTCAGAGTTTTAATCGGCGATGCTCGACCCACAGCAGTCAACCTACGTTGGGCTGTTGATCGCGTCATCAATTTTGGGCTTAAGTCCGCCGGAGGTGTCACCGAGATTAGAGAATCAATCCTTGCTGAAGCTCACAGAGTGGCCTCGGAAGATGCAGATGCATGCGCAGCTATCGGGCTATTCGGAGCAGAACTACTTAACGGACTCGAAAAAATCGGAACCCATTGCAATGCAGGGCGTCTAGCTACTGCAGGCATCGGAACTGCCTTAGCGCCCCTATACACCAAGAAAAAAGCCGGTAAACCGATATCTGCTTTCGCAGCAGAAACTCGGCCCCTGCTGCAAGGAGCACGCCTAACAGCTTGGGAGCTGCAAGAAGCTGATATCGATGTAACGGTTGTTCCCGACGGAGCCATGGCATCGATAATTTTGTCAAACCAACTAGACGCTTTTATTGTTGGGGCAGATCGAATCACATCCAACGGTGACTCAGCAAACAAAATCGGGACCGTTAGTCATGCTCTCGCTGCAAAAGAAGCAGGAATACCTTTCTATGTCGCAGCGCCCACTTCGACGATTGATTTTTCTATAGAGACTGGGTCAGAAATCGAGATTGAACAACGAAGCCCTAATGAGGTGCACGCTGTCAATGGGCAGCGATTCACCCCTCTCGGCGTTAGTGCTTTAAACCCAGCGTTCGATGTGACACCCAGTCGACTTATCACAGCAATTATCACCGAAGTAGGTGTGTTGCTGCCTCCATACAAGGACTCTATTACCGACGCTATTAAGCTAGCCAGAAAGCAAAAATGAAGAATCTTTGGGATGACACAGACGCCGAATTATGGACTGGAGATTTAGGTAAGTGTGTCTATGGCTCTCGCTTGCTCGGATCAAACCCGGCGCTCGTTCTACACGGAGGTGGCAACACCTCAGTAAAGACGACTGGACTCGATATTCATGGAGAAAATATTGAAATTCTTCATGTCAAAGGAAGCGGTTGGGATCTTGCAACTATCGAAGAAGCTGGCTTTGCGCCCCTTCGACTTCAGCCGGTGCAAAAACTTGCTGAACTTGAATCGCTTACAGATCTTGAAATGGTCAACCAACTCAGAATAAATCTCCTAAATGCCTCAGCCCCGAACCCTTCAGTGGAAGCAATTTTGCACGCCTCGCTTCCCTACAGAGCTGTCCAACACACTCATGCAGATGCAGTCCTTGCGCTAACCAATAACGCGCGCAGCAAACAGATAATTCAGGACCTCTGGGGCACAAAGGCGGTTGTAGTTCCTTACGTAATGCCTGGCTTCGACCTAGCAAAAGTATGCGCCAGAGAATTCCAACGTCAAGTGAATAATGAAACCATCGCCATGGTTCTTATGAACCACGGAATATTTACTTTCGCCTCAACGACTAAAGAGGCATATACCAACATGATTAACCTGATCACTGAAGCCGAGGAGTACCTACTTCAAAATTCTTCGATCGATATCACAGCATCTGCAGCTCACAGCCCACACACAAACAGGCCGACTGATGCCCAAGCGCATGCTGAACTAAGATCAAAAATTTCTGCTGCTGCTGGTAAGGCTCTGCTTCTAACACGCACTGATAACAAAGCCTCTGATACTTTCGCTCAGCGAACTGATCTCCACAAAATCGCTGAGCAAGGGCCCGCCACTCCAGATCATATTATTAGAACAAAACAGTTCCCGATGATCGGTCAAGACGTTCAAAACTTTGCGGAAAAATATCACGAATATTTTTTACGGAATGCTGCTCGGTTCCCATCAGTAAATGAACTTGATCCGGGACCTAGAGTCATCTTAGATTCAGGGCTTGGCTTATTGACAGCTGGCAATCGTGCGACAGATTGTCAAATAGCTTCCGACATATACCTGCATACTATCGACGTAATCACTGCCGCTGAGGGGCTAGGTGGCTTTGTAGCTCTTGAAGAGGCAGATCTATTTGAGGTTGAATATTGGGAATTAGAACAGGCTAAGTTAAAAAAAGCAGGAGCCAGACTAACCCTCGCAGGTGAGGTTGCCTTAGTCACAGGGGCGGCATCAGGTATCGGTCGAGCCTGCTGTGAATCCCTGCTGGATCAGGGAGCAGCTGTAATCGGGTTTGATTTGAGTTCAGATGTTGAATCTATATTTAGCGGTGATGACTGGCTAGGCATAACCGGAAATATCACTGATCCAATTTCAATCAAAGGAGCTATAAATAAAGCGGTGCAAAGGTTTGGAGGCATAGACATATTGGTAAATGCCGCAGGAATATTCGGCGAATCAGCTCCAATAGCATCGATTACTGATGATGAATGGACTAACACAATTAATATCAACCTTGATGGAGTCCTAAATTTACTTAGGGCCTGTCATCCTTTCCTGAAACTTTCGTATAACGGTGGTCGCGTCATTCTTATTGGCTCTAAGAATGTTATTGCTCCAGGAAAAAGCGCTGGGGCCTATTCCGCTTCTAAAGCAGCGGTAACTCAGCTAGGACGCGTCGCTGCTCTTGAATGGGCTAATGACGGGATCATTGTAAACACAATCCACCCAGATGGAGTCTTCGATACGGGTTTGTGGAATGATCAACTGATCGAAGAACGGGCAGCCAATTATGGCTTGACATCTGACCAATATCGAACCCGGAATCTCTTGGGACGAGAAATTACTAGTGCAGATATAGGAGCCTTAGTAACAGCTCTTACTAGCTCCACGTTTTCCAAAATGACTGGTGCGCAAATCGCAATTGATGGTGGAAGCGACCGCGTGATTTAGCTAAGAGGTCAAATTCTGGACCAGGTCACAGTAATCAAATTCGACTCGACTAGTAAAACGCTTAAATGTCTTCAGCCGCACAAACAGCTGAAGCGACATCCCAAAGATCAGCGTCTTTGCGATATTTGTTATAGACAGTTGAAATGCTATGAATAAATGTTTCTTCGTTTAAAGAGTGACGCTCAGAGAGTTTTTGAACTGTTTGTACATACATTTTCGTAAATTTTTCATTGGTAGTCAACGTCCGTAAGTTCTGCACAAGCCCATCGAGATTCATTACACACAGGAACACCGTCATAGGACTAACAAAGGCTTCATCTAGAGGAGTCAACTCCGATTCGTCTACATGAGCGATCGGGCATGAGACTGATATTTTCCCGTACTTTTTCTCAAACTCTAAATCACTTTGAGACCGCATCAAGATAAACGCCAC
>DMOB01000103.1:0-4991 GCA_003452475.1 Acidimicrobiaceae bacterium
CTTCTCTATCAACAGCAATGCCATCTTCATCAATCAGTTTTACTTCGGCCACTAGCTTTTCCAAAGCTTTACGTTTAACTAATTCAGCCTTTACAGGGCCTAACCCATCGCCACGATCAGTTATCTGGTGGCGAAGTTCTTCAACGGTAACTTCGAATTGAGTTGCCATTCGTTCAAGTTCTTCATTGAGGTCTTCTTCAGAAGCTTCGATAGCTTCTTTTAAAACAATAGCTCGCAATGCAAGATCTACTTTTGCGGAGCGTTCCGCAGCTTCACGAAGCTCTACTGTAAAAGATTCTGGGTCCTGACCTGTCATCTGAAGCCATGACTCGATACTCATTCCTTGGCCCTGGAGACGCATCGCTAGTTGCTGAATTTGATCCGACATTTCACCGTTGACCATCGAATCAGGGATTGTTTGGGTTACTAGTTCAGCTAATGCTTGAGCTGTGTTCTCTCTGAGCGCAGAATTTGATTGAAACGACTTCATCATTTGTGTTCTTGTTTTTATTTGCTCTCTGAGCTCCTCAACTGTTTCACTTTCAGTATTTTCATCAACCCATTCGTCAGTTAGTTCGGGAAGTACTTTTTCTTTCACAGCGTGCACTGTTATCTCGAAGTCGATACTTACGTTTTCTTGGACCGGGTGAGCAGCGCTGAAAGAAAGTTCGCTTCCGGGTTTAGCATCCTGGAGTTCCACATCAACTTCTTTCGCTATCCCTTCGCTTCCAACCTCATATAAGTAATCTTGAGCGGTTAGGCCTGGGAGAGCTTCTCCGTCAACTGTGCCCGAGATGTCTATTGAGACCTGATCACCCGTTGCGGCTGGTCGATCGACATCAACTAATTCAGCTGATTGTCCTCGTTGCATATCTATCTGTTCTTGAATTTCATCATCGGTAGGGGTCGGGTTTGGGATCGTGACTTCAAGTTTGTCATATCCCTCTATCTCTATAACCGGACGTATCTCGACCGTAGCTTCAAATGACACAGGCCCAGACTCTTCACCACCATTAATCTTGAGTTCGGGAGCTGCGATCACGTCAATACTTTCCGTTCGTACCGCATCCGCATAATAATTAGGTATTGCGTCCTCTAGTGCTTGAGCTCGAGCATATCCGTTCCCAATTCTTGATTCGAGAACTGCGCGGGGAACTTTTCCTTGCCGGAATCCTGGAACGCGAATCTCTTTCGCAATTTTCTTAAAAGCATCATCTATGGCAGATTCAAATGTTTCTTCGTCTACCTCAACAGAAAGTTTTATTTTCGGTCCGTAGGTGCGCGTCGGCGCCGTTACTTCGGCCTCGCTGCTAGTTTCTTCGGTTACAGCGGGGGCCTCTTCAAGTTCAGAGGATTCTAGTTCTGTCAAAGTGATCTTCACAAGATCGCGAGTCTAGCCGAATTCGTGGTCACGTCCCTCAGTCAACGGCACAGTCGCACATCTCTTCTTCGCATCAATAACAAAAAAAATACTTAACATCCAAGTAATTAGGTCTTCTGACGTGCAATTCGATTAAGAAATTATTAGTGAACTTCTCTAAGGTTTGTAGCGGCAAGACTAGCAAAAAGCAGTGATTTGCTTTTCGGGGCCTCTCATTTAGACCTTTTTAAGTAGCTCACTTAACAAGGAAGTAAGACCAGAAAGCGCTTTTTTGTTTTGATGGAGAGCGGGCGACGAGAATCGAACTCGCATCATCAGCTTGGAAGGCTGGAATTCTAGCCATTGAACTACGCCCGCGTATTATTTAAACCTTACCAAAAAGAGAGCCCCAAAAGCGATCACTCTGACCTAGCTAGCTTCGATTTAATCCGCCTAGGTGTCCGTGATCGATGACACGGCGCATAAACTCAGGCTCATACGCTGATTCCGGGTCTTCTCGAACTAGTTGATCAATAATTTCTGCGTCTTGGCCCACAAGGATTCGCCACTCACCACTACGCACACCTTCAATGATTATTGTTGCAGCTTCTGCAGCGGTAGTCGGTGCATCATCTCGGAACCTAATACCACTGCTAGTAACTCGAGATTCGATATCTTCATCCGACAGTGAACTAGTTTCAGCCCCTCTTGCCCCAAGTATTTTTCTGACGCCCTCGATATCAGGCCCTCCGTGCATTTCTGTAGTGTTCAGCGCTATTGAAGTTCCGATGTGCCCGGGCATAACGACGTGCGCCAGGACGTGGGGAGCGTGGAGCCTAAGGTCGATATTGAGAGCTTCTGTGAATCCTTTAACAGCGAATTTCGCAGCGCAATAAGCGGTATGAGGCATTTTTGAGCCAACTGTTGCCCAGAATCCATTGATGCTACTTGTATTTACGATCGCTCCGCTGGCGCTCTTTTTTAGCATTGGAAGAAATGCCCGAGTACCAAAGTAGACGCCATACCAACAGATATCGAAGGTTCGTTCCCATTCCATTCTGTTCTCGTCGGTGACAATGCTTCCACCGCCACCGACGCCTGCGTTATTGAATAGCAAATTCACGTTGTCTGTTTGATGCTGATCAGCTACTTCATCTCGAAAACCCAACATGTCGGCTTCATCGGAAACATCACAAATATGTGTGGAGATTCGGGTATCCGAAGAAGCTTGCTCTTTTGCTAGCTTCTTAGTCTCAGCCATGTTTTCAAGGTTCACGTCGCACATCGCGACGTGGCACCCTTCTTGAGCCAATTGCAAGACTAGTTCTCGCCCCATTCCGGTACCGCCACCAGTGACCACAGCTATTTTATTTTTGTAAGATTCCATTTTGACGTCCAGAACTTTAATGATTTTGATTAAGCACACTTGCAAACCACAGAGTAATTGGTTTCTAGTGGCTGGCGCTGTTCTATGAGATTTCGAATTAACAGCGCCCATAGCAAGCGCTTAACCGACGTCAATCAGAGAACTGCAGAGTAATCCAAATTTGGTTATACAATTCAGGTTTTTAACTTTTCGGATTTCACTGTCAGGTGCTCACCGAAAGACGCCGAACGTTGTTAGCGAGTTGAGTCAAGCAAAGCTTGTATCAAATCGTTGGCTCATGTTCTGAATTCTTCTAGAACCGATTCGCATTCATCTAGAAACTTGAGGGATTGGTCAGCGTCTTCGCGACGCATCGAGGGAGGTGTTAGGACAAGTCGATGTACCCCTAGTTTTTCGAGTTGTTCTAAACGCTCTTTTTTAGGTCTCGTCCAGGTGAAGAGAGATATTGGCACCGACTCTGGATCGCGACCTACTGCTTCTAGCTCGCGATGAAACAGCGCTATTCCTCCTTCGACAGACTGTTCGCCGCTTACCCCTACTAGGGAAATATCAATCGGGCACCATTCGTCGGCATATTCGGCAGAATGTTTGATTCCTATCGGACCCGCTTGTCCCATCGCAATCGGCACGAGCCCATTATGAGGTTTAGGGTAAATGTATGACGGCTGGAAGTTGTCGTAGTCACTTGAGTAGCTTGCTTCATCTTGGGTCCAAGCTGTTCTGAGAGCGCCGACTCGGTCTCTTGTTGCAGAGAATCTTTTTTTGAATGGTACATCCGGCCTGGAATTGGCTAGTTCTTCGGCATTCCAACCAACACCAATCCCTAGTATCACTCGACCGCCGGAAAGCGCATCAAGAGTAGCAACTGTGTTTGCCAAATCTAATACTTCATGCTCAAGAACCAGGCATATACCTGTTGCAAGTTTTATAGTTGTCGTAGCTTCCGACGCCATCGCCAATGAGACGAACGGGTCCATCATATGAGCGTAGCCGC
The DNA here is from genome assembly GCA_003452475.1 of Acidimicrobiaceae bacterium. Taxonomy (GTDB): domain Bacteria; phylum Actinomycetota; class Acidimicrobiia; order Acidimicrobiales; family Poriferisodalaceae; genus UBA9040. Next base: position 3,742 of record DMOB01000103.1, read on the forward strand.
TAGGTAAATCTTGGCCGCCGGGATATTGAGACTCCCTCATTACGGGGAGATGGCTATGCTCTGGAACCCAAAAACTGTCGTATCCACGATCTTCCAGTTCTTTGGCCATTGTCCCAGGCGATATGCATCCAATGTGATTAAGGCCTAGATATCCGATTTTCATGATTCTGATCCTTTTTGGCTTTTTGGTCCTCGAATAAGTTGACCAGGCCTGTGACCCGTTGATTGACCATCAGCGAAAATAACCTCGCCTTTCTTGATCGTTGCGACATAGCCGGTTGCCCGTTGAACTAGTCGTCTGCCGCCAGCCGGAAGGTCGTAAACCATTTCAGGCGGCCTAAGTGAAAGTTCTTCAAAATCAATCACGTTGACATCCCCCATCATTCCTGCTTCTAAGGTACCTCTATCATTGAGTCCTACTTGTCGCGCAGTGTCTCTGGTTTGTCTTTGCACCACATATTCAAGTGGCAGTTTCTCTCCCCTACGACGATCACGCGCCCAGTGGGTAAGCATGTAGGTTGGGAAACTCGCATCGCAGATTACCCCGCAGTGAGCCCCACCATCGCTTAGCCCTGGGAGGGTTCCCTCCGCCAAGTTCATTTCTCTTAAGACATCATGATTCCCTTCAGAGAAGTTAGCTAGTGGAAACAGCATGAGTTCGCGACCTTCGCGTTCAAGCAGCATGTCGTAAGCCAATTCGACCGGCTCGCGTTGAGACGTTTTTGCCATTTCTAAGATGCTGTCTTCGGGCATAGGCTCATATTCAGGGGGGTCGCCTAGCGGGAACATCTTGTGGAAACTTTGCGCAATCATGCCGGACATTCCTCGCGTTCGGCTCGCATGTTCCTTTATCAGAGTCGCCCTAATTTCTGGCTCTCTCATGCGACTAACTCGAGCATCGAGATCAAGCTGGGCAAGTTCGTTTCTGTACGTAGGACAGGTTATGAACGGGTGCATTGAACTCTGCAATCCGAGCAACAAGGTGATCGGTCGCGCTGCGATTTGTGCGGTTATGTCATAACCTTCTGCTCGAGCATCTCTAATCCGCTTAAGCACTTCCCGCCACTTTTCTGGGGCACGATCATCTTGGGAGACTAAAACAGAGAGCGGGGCTCCTCCCCCATCAATCATGCCTCGGAAAATCTCAAATTCTTTGTCCAAGTCTTGGAAGTCGGACACTATTTCCATATGGCCAGACTCGCGCATTGCCATTGCTTGACTGATTCCCCATAACTCGGTGGGTGCGCTGG
>DMOB01000166.1:0-5074 GCA_003452475.1 Acidimicrobiaceae bacterium
TCACCACTTTGATAAAGGGTCGCCGCCATAAGGCGCCAGCGCTGCCTGTTCATCTTTTTCGCATACGTTCTTTATCAATGGCTAATTTAGCTACCACTATTCAGTCTGCTGGTCTTTCAGCATCACTTATCGTCAACGTTTTGTGGCTTACTCAAGGTTGGGGCTACTCGATTCGGACCGCGGGGTTAGCATCAGCTCCGGTTCCAATTTTTGTGGCGTTAACTGCTCCATGGGTTGGAAGATTGGGGGCGCGTTATGGTGTACGAATTATTGCTGTTCCCGGTTCGTTCTTCTGGGGAGCTGGGGTTCTTATGTACGCTCTTTTCGTTACCGAAAACCCAAATTATTGGGGTCTTTGGTTTCCCGCATCAATTCTGATTGCAATCGGGGTTGTAACAACTTTCCCAATCGTCAGCGCAGCAGCGGTAAGCGAAGTACCACCGTCTGAGTTCTCGGTTGGTGGCTCCCTCAACCAGGTAGGCAGACAAATCGGGGCTACTATTGGTGTCGCGGTTCTGATCACCGTCGTTGGGCAAGGTTCCGATTTAGAATCGTTTCGCAACGCATGGCTGATAACAGCAGGAACAGGCCCAATTGCCGGATTAGCTATTTATTTCATAGGCAAGACTAATCCTTAAACAAAAAACGACTCAAAGAACACGCTGTGGAATTGTTTTTTGCCTATGAGCGGTTTAATACCAAATGCTTTCAGGTCTAGTAACTCACAACGAATTTCAGTTTCGATAGTTTTATGATCAGCGCACTCTAATTTAGTTACCAGTAACGTAAGTTTAGTTGTTAGCTACTGGACCTCATGGCCTGCATCGTGCAAGATGATCTTCATGCTTTCTCCATATCGAATACTGGACCTCACTGATGAGAGGTCTAATTTGACTGGGCTTTTATTGGCTCAGCTCGGAGCAGAAGTAATTGCCATTGAACCTTCAGAAGGAGCGCGCGCTCGACACCTAGGTCCTTTTGCCGCCGATGTCCCAGACTTGGAGGGGTCACTCACTCACTGGGCTTGGAATCGTGGTAAGAAATCTGTAGTCGGTGGTATCGCAGAAATAGAAGTTCTAGCTCGCACAGCGGATGTGGTTCTTGATTGTGGCGCTTTCAAAAATCTAGACCTATCGGCCTTGCGTAAAGAAAACCCTTCGCTTCTGACTGTTACGCTTTCACCTTTTGGTGCATCAGGTCCAAAGCATGACTGGTTGGCGACAGATTTGACTTTGTTAGCCAGTGGCGGACAACTAGGTCTTACGGGTGACCCAGATCGAGCTCCCATCCAAGTCGGCGCAGTTCCTCAAGGATGGTTGCATGGAGCTTTAGAAGCTGCTGAAGCGACGACAATAGCGCTTTATGAGCGCACTGGTTCAGGTTTTGGGCAACATATTGACGTATCGGCCCAACAGGCAGTCACTCAGTGCACACAAACGTATCTGATGACGACTGCTGTTGGCGCTCCCCCAGTCGCTCGCGCTGGTGGAGGCATCAAAGCCGGAGACTACGTTCTTAGGACTGTCTACCCGGCGAATGATGGGTTCGTGTCAATCACTTTTATGTTTGGCTCGATGCTTGGGCCTTATAGTCAGCGACTGATGAATTGGGTATACGAGGAAGGGCATTGCGACAAAGAAACCCGTGATCAGAATTGGATCGATTTTTTCATGATGATTTTTTCGGGGCAAGCTGATCCCCTTGCTCTCTACCGCGCTCAAGATGCTATAGCCGCTCTCACCGCTACTAAATCCAAAAGAGAATTGATGGCGGCGAACAGCGAACGTCGTCTACTCATTGCTCCTGTGGCGACTACCAAAGACATAGTTGAGTCTGACCATCTAAAGTCTCGAGAGTTTTTTGAAGAAGTCAATCAGCTTGGATACAAATTCCCAGGTCGTTTCGCTAAAGCGAGTACACCTCTGAAAATCCTTGGGGCGCCTCCTAAACTTGGTCAACATACAAAAGAGATACTCGATAGTTCACAGAGGAAACCGGCGTGCTCGCAGCCCTCAGGGACACCCCCAACAACTTCTGCCTTGGCTGGAGTTAACGTTCTCGATTTCACCTGGGCTGTAGCAGCCCCAATGGCTACGCGAAGTCTTGCTGATCACGGTGCAACAGTCGTAAGAATTGAATCAGAGGGGCGGATGGACGTAATTCGGAATGCTGGGCCATTTGTCAACGATGTAACTCACCCAGACAATACGGCTCAATACCACTCGATAAATGCAGGCAAATATTTAATGAGTCTTGACCTTTCAAAGGATGCTGCTCGACAGGTCATCTGGGACCTGGTCGATTGGGCTGACGTAATTATCGAATCTTTTACGCCCAAGGCAATGGCAAATTGGGGTTTCGACTACTTATCTATCAAGAACCGAAAGCCAGAGATCGTTATGTTGTCTAGTTGCCTCATGGGTCAAACCGGACCCATGAATATGTATCCCGGTTTTGGAAATCTAGCAGGCGCCCTAAGCGGATTTTACGAAATTACGGGCTGGCCAGACCGCCCACCCACGGGTCCATTCTTGGCGTACACCGACTACACCGGTCCACGTTTTACAGTAACAGCTCTTGTCGCAGCTCTAGATCAAAAACGTCGAACCGGTGAAGGTTGTTACATTGATCTCAGCCAGCACGAGTCAGCCTTGCATTTACTCGGCCCAGCTTTATTAGACCAGATAGTGAATAAAAGAGTTGCTAGACGAGATGGTAATGCCAGTGACCGGTACTCAATCCATGGGGTATATCCAACTGAAGGCAATGATAAATGGATTGCTATTGTATGCCAGAACGCTGAAGCCGAAGATCGCCTCTGTCAGCTCATAGGAGTTGAGGGCCTAGATGACCTGATAATTGGAAGCTGGACGGTAGCTCAAGACCGATTCGATCTTCAAGAAATGCTTCAAGTTCACGGCATCGCAGCCCATATCGTTGTGGACTCAGCTGATGCGGTTGCTGACCCTCAACTCACTCATCGAAATCACTTTCGGCGCGTTCCTCAGACTTATGCTGGTGAAACAATTGTTGAGGGTTCACATTACCAATTCAGCAGAACGCCTTCTGAAACTTTATGGGGCGGTCCACCAATCGGTGAACATACCTTTGAAGTGTTAAGCGATATGTTGGGTTACAGCGGCGATCAGATTGCAGATCTCGCTGCTGCTGAAGCGTTGTACTAAGAACTGCGAAATTCTATCGAGTCGCCATTTGAGATTATCACTATTCGTTCGCCGGTTGCGTCAACTGAAGTCAGCTAACTTCAGACTCATCCTCCCATATCACGTTTCGCAAGATAATTAATTTGATCGGTGAGCTCCAGGTCGGGATTTTCCTGGTGCAACGGTTCTGGCAAGAATGCCTAGTGTTGCTAATAAGTGAGTTTCAGAGATAATCGGGAAATTTTCATTCACAAGCTCGTCATGTGCTGGGTGCGTGTTCGCCCAGTCATAGTAGGAAGACACGAGCGTTCCACCATCAGTTTCTTGCAGTCGATACCCATAAATGTGCCCGATCGGTGGCTGAGTAACCCCATCAATGCTCCATGCTATTTCTTGGTCTTGAATGAAAGTCTCTATGACGACAGTGACACGGTATTCGCCCAAATCAAAGTCTCGTAAGGAGTCACGGTCCATTTCGATATCGAAGCGATCACCGACTGCAGTCACTGGAGGCTCCGTTGCTGACATGAGCATGCCAGAGGCATCGATTTCTACGTGTCCTCTTGGATCGATAAGCACTGCAAAAATTTTTGACGGTGAAGCTGCAATTGCTCGTTGAACTTCGAATCGACGTTCAGGCATAAATGGGGCCACTTTCTCTGGTCGCATTGTTATTTCGCTAGCTTCCTTAGTTCTTCAACTTTCTAGCTTATAGCAATGACTAGGAGCGTCCTCGAGCATCTGCGAAACTAGGCGTCAGCAGAGATTTCAGTATTTGTTTTAAATGCAGGGCCTGACGCACCGACCCAGTCGGCTTGGTTTTGTATCCCCATTTTTGTAGATTCGGAACTAGGGACGACGTTCAACAATTAGCTAATCGGTCGCCACATACTCCACATGGTTGGCCCATCTGGTATTTCAATTTCATGGATTATCTTAAATCCTAAGCGCTCGTATAGAGGTATGTTTCGCTCGCTGGAGCTCTCTAAGTAGCAGGGCTTTTTTTGTTGATCAACATGATCTAATGTATGGCGAATTATGTCCCCGCCGTGGCCCTGCCCTACCCGTTCTGGCTCAACTCCTACGGTGTTCAAGTAATAATGAGGCTCTTTCGGGTGTATCTCACCGATTTTAGATAGACCCTGCAGCAACTTGTCAGCGCGACCCGGATTCGCGCCTAGCACCAAGTACCACAGTTGACGAAATACATTGCCTTCATGAAGATCTTTACCCGGTGGTGCCCAGATGCTACCCGCGACGACCGTATCGTTTTCTAGCGAAAGCCAGCTCGAGTTCATATTTCTAGCGCATTGAACCTCGACTTTCATCCAAGCTTCTGCCAGGATCGGACGAAATTTTGGTTCTTGAAACATCCATGACATCCAGGGATCATCATGAAATGCCCGAGCCAACAACCCACTCAGTTCTTGCACGTCATCGGACTCGACACGTCTGATTTCTGCAGCCATCAGCAAACCCCTCCTAGGCATAAATCTGCCTACAATCTAGGTGGTTTTTCTTTTTAGGTTCACGAACTGTAAGTAAATTTTCTTACGGCCTCAACTAATTTATGCAAACGAGAAATCGGTAGGATAGCTTCATAATTTGTGTAAACCTAAGTAAATCTACGAAGGAGATGCCTCATGGAGTCGAGCAATAATAACGAACTTTTCTACATCAATGGACAATGGGTCGAACCAAAGACTGGCACAAAATTAGACGTAATTAACCCTGCTACTGAAGCTCCAATCGCATCAATCGCTATGGGTGGCCCAAGTGACGTCGATGCCGCTGTTAAAGCCGCTCAAGATGCTTTTGATAGCTACTCCCAAACGTCTATTGATTACCGTGTTGGACTCCTAAATCGGATTACAGAACTTTTAGGCGAACGGTCTGACAGTATGGCTGCA
>DMOB01000054.1:0-4889 GCA_003452475.1 Acidimicrobiaceae bacterium
ACATCCGTTAATGCTCTAGCCTTCGCCGCTTCAATATCACTGTCCGCTTGTGCCTTACGGTCAGCTATTTCAGGCTCTATAGCTGCTAGGCGCTCTTGTCGTACTTGCTCAGCTTCCCCTCGTGCAGCTTCAATAATTCGCGATGCCTCAGCCTGAGCTTCTGCAATTTTTGAATCATATTCGCCACGCAGGGCCTCTGCGTCGCTCCGAGCGGCGTCAGCCGCATCTAGATCATTTTGAATTTTTGCCGTACGGGCTTCCATCGTTTTTTTGATGGCAGGATAAGCGTACTTGGCCATAACTATAAACAAAATGAGGAAAGATAGACTCCCCCAAATCACTTCAGTTATTTCAGGAATGATCGGATTAGGCGGAGCCCCGCCCTCAGATGCTGCCAGCATCATTGTGAATGAGTTCATATGTCCTCCTAAGCGAAGTTGAGAAGGATGAACACCACGAATCCAATAAGCGCAAGGGCCTCGGTGAAGGCTATGCCTAAGAACATGGTTGTTCTAACCATGCCCGCAGATTCGGGCTGTCGAGCCATGGCGGTAATCGCGTTACCGACTACAAGGCCAATGCCTACCCCTGGTCCAATAGCTGCAAGGCCATAGCCTAAACCGGCACCTACAGCTTTGAGACCGACCAATACCTGGTCAGGCTTATCGGCTATAACGTCTGCTGCTGCGAGCAAATCAATCACTCGTCTCTCCTGTTTGTTTGAATCGGAACTAATGCTCTGGATGTAAGGCGCCGCCGATATACACGGCAGTCAGAATTGTAAAAATGAATGCTTGAAGAAAGGCAACAAGGACTTCAAACCCTGTTAAACCGATCAGCACAACGAACGGTGCCCAAACAATTGATATTAAAGGACTTGTGTCCCATAGAGCCGCACTTAACACTGCGAAGGTCACAAGAAGTAGGTGTCCTGCCAACATATTGGCGAACAATCGAACGGCGAGGGAAAATGGCCGAACAAAAAATGTCGAAACAAACTCTATAACTGCCACTAAAGGCAGCAAGGCCCCAGGTACTCCGGGAGGGATAATAGTGTTTTTGAAATACTTGAAGAATCCTTGGCTTTTGATTCCAACAGCGTTGAACACAACCCAGACAACCAAAGCCAGCATCGCAGGTGCGGCCATTCGTGCATTACCTGGAAGCTGGATAAATGGAATGACTTCCGTGATGTTGGAAAAGAAAATGAAGAAGAAAAGGGACATTAGGAACGGCATGAACTTCATGCCGTCCGGTCCTATTGTTTGCATCACAACGTTTTCGCGAACGAAATCAACCGAAGACTCAGCAATCGTCTGCACCCCGGTTGGGACTAACTTGCTTTTTCTTATAGCCAAGGTGAAAATAATTACCGGAGCAATCATCGCCCAGAGGTAAATAATTCCAACCTTATTAAGCTCGAAATACTTACTGCCCTCAAAAAGTACTCCAGGCCAGTTCAACAAATGTTCGATGTCTGGGAAATGAAGCCCCATTGCCTGCAATTTCACTTCTTCTCCTGGCCTTTCATCCGCTTCGACGCATCTGGGACTAGTCCCGGGTGCGCTAACGATAGAGAAACATAACGCGTCTCCCAGGTCAGTAACCCAAGATGCGAAACAATTATAGTAATTCCAAGAGGAACAGGTAAGAACATACTCAAATTTCTCACCGCTACAACAGCAATCGTAAGAATAATTAAACGAAATATAAAACCACCGAGAGCCGCAGCCATTAAAACGGCCGGTGAGATCCGTCCAGCCCACGTCAAAAACGCAGCAGCCATAACAAAATTAGCGAGAACTAGAGCCAAACCATACGTTGCTGAGGCTGCTCCAGCAAAGCCCCAAATTAATCCTGCTAAAAGTATCCAAATGGGAGCAACCTTCAGTCCGCGCTTGACTAAGTCTGCAACTATGAGACGTTCGGGTTCAGAACTTTTAAGTTCAGCGAGATTTTTATTACTAGCTATCACCTTGCCTCACCGCCTGACCCATTCTCATCCTGATGTATCTCAGCATTAAGGGTTACGCCTGTTGGTAAAGCGTCATAAATTTCTTCCGGAGCCAATAAATCAATTTTTGTAGAGTCACGCTCGCTTCTCATGTCCGCCTCAATATTCGCCATACGGCCCGAGTAACGACACCACTCTGCTGTGATTTTTGTCAAAAAGGCAACTAGTCCAAAAGAAAAAGCCAGCCACGGTCCACTACCGAAAGATTTATCCACCAGCCACCCGAAAGCGGCAAAAATGCCCGGCGTTACGACTATTTCAACAGCCTTGGAGAAGCCATCATCGTTGCCAATGCCTTTGGTCTGCTTTCGCATAACTGGGTTTCGCATACTTTCGATAGTCTCCAAAATAATCAACGTGCAATACGAACAACATCTGTAACTTATTAGTAACTATCTTGCCGTGCAAGTAAGCCAAACTCTTTATGGGCTTAGCGCAATTCTAAGGCTGAGGAATGAGTTCAAAACTGTCATTGTGAGAGGTGTGCGTATTACGCCGACATGTCAAGCAGCTGTTCAACGGCACTTTGCCAACATCGGAGGCTTCCGACATACCGCTTAAGTTTCAAATCGGCATAGTTTCACCGAATTTAGAAATCTGACTAGCTATGGGACTCTATGCAGTGCCAATACCTTCCTCGGCTTTAAACCGAGGGCGCAGCAAAAGAAACAACAAAAATGCGACGCCCAGAAGTCCAAAGGGCAAAAGAGCATCTCCGTTTCCTGTAAGGGTAGGTGCCAGAGCTACGCAAGATAGTAAAGCTGTCCAAGCCCATAGTAAGGCAACGGTTCTTCGATGCCCATGCCCCATTCGCAATAAACGATGATGCAGGTGGTCTTTATCCGCCGTAGCAATACCTTCTCGTCTATAAGCACGCCGGATTACGGCAAGTGCCACATCTACCAGCGGAACACCGAGAATTAAGAACGGAATCACAATCGGCGCAAAGAAAAAATAGACCTGTCCGGTGAACTGATCTGCAACGCGACCACCGACTGTCATAGTGGCAGAGGCCATAAGAAGGCCGAGCAACAATGCGCCGCCATCTCCCATGAATATTCTTGCGGGATGAAAGTTATGCGGTAAAAACCCTAAGCAAATTCCCAATGTAACTAAAGCCACAAGTGGGCCAATATTTGATTCATCTATGAGCCCCGCTCGCTGCAACTCACCGCTATACACGTAAAAAGCGCCAGCAGCGATTGCTACCGTGCCTGCAGCTAACCCATCCAACCCATCAATCAGATTAACGGCATTTGCGACTACGACGACCAAGAGAACCGTGACCAGAGTAGCCCAGTCTGCCGAGAGCACGACTAGCTGACCAAAAGGAATACGAAAGTAAAAAAGTGTGACGCCAAGAATCGCCAACAAGCTTGCTGCAAGCACCTGGCCCGCTACTTTCGCCGGCGCAGAAAGTTCTCGTAAGTCATCTATAGCGCCTATTCCGAACATAACGCTCGCTGCGATAAGGATTGCTAACGCCTCCGAAGAACCGGCGAAAACCTCTCTGAAACCACCCAGCCGGCTAGCCGAAGCTAACGCTACTACCAAGCCTAGAAACATCGCCGCACCGCCGCCAGTAGTGGTAGCGCTTTCGTGTACTCGCCTCTCATTAGGCTCAACGACAGCACCAAACTTTGGCCCTAAACGCCGCACTACAAAAGTAAATAAGTAAGTAACGACCGCAGCTATGAGGAGAATCCCAGCGTGCTCTAGCAACCGATTCACTAAGTCCTCCTGATACTTAGCTTAGCTACAGATAGGCAATCCACGCTCAACGCAAGCCTTAATCATTTTACAAAATGCTCAAATCCCTGACTCTATAACCTGAATCGGTTCCTAAATGGTTTAGTGAAAATTCTCAATGTTCTTATTCTGGGTAGGGCGGGAATGATGCACATAACTCTTCTATTTCAGATCGAACATTTCTAATTTTTTCCTCATCTGATTTAGCTCGTAAAATACGGGCGATCATATTTGCAATCATCACCATTTCATCTGGACCCATCCCTTGAGTCGTAACTGATGCAGTTCCCATACGAATGCCACTAGTTATAAATGGAGACCTCGAATCATTTGGGATACTGTTTCGATTAAGTGTGACCCCTCCGAAATCTAAAGTCTCTTGCGCTGCTTTACCTGTCAAGTCAGCGTCAAATGTCCGAAGATCTACCAGCAACAGGTGGTTATCAGTTCCACCTGACACAAGCCGAAATCCACATTCAGTTAGCTCCGATGCCAATACATTCGCATTTTCAACTATACGCTTTGTGTAGGTCTTAAACGCTGGGTCTAGCGCCTCATGGAACCCGACAGCTTTAGCAGCGATCGCGTGCTCTAAGGGGCCACCTTGAGTGCCAGGAAAGACAGCAGAATCGATTTTTTTAGCCAAGTCACTCGTTGATAGGATGCAACCCCCCCGCGCTCCTCGCAATGTCTTATGAGTGGTAAACGTAACTACGTCAGCAAACGGAACAGGGTTGGGGTGTTGGCCTCCTGCGATCAAACCAGCTATGTGAGCAGCGTCGAACATAAAGTAAGCACCAATTTCATCACAAATGTCACGAAAAGGCTCAGGATCAATTTTTCTAGAGTAGGCAGTAGCACCCGCGACGATAAGTTTTGGTCGATGCTCACGAGCGATTCTTTGCATCTCTGCATAATCTATTCTTTCATCGCCTTCGGTTAAGCCATAGGAGATGAAGTTGTAAAGTTTACCGCTGAAGTTTACACCTGACCCATGAGTTAGATGCCCGCCGTGATCAAGGCTCATACCCAAGACAGTTTCGCCGATATCTAATAGAGCCATGTAGACTGCGGCGTTCGCCGACGAGCCAGAGTGAGGCTGGACATTTGCATAATCAGCTTTAAA
>DMOB01000054.1:5178-5349 GCA_003452475.1 Acidimicrobiaceae bacterium
CAGAGTGAGGCTGGACATTTGCATGCTCCGAACCAAATAAGCTTTTCACCCTGTCGATGGCGAGTTGCTCTACTTTGTCAACATGAACATTGCCGCCGTAATAACGACGGCTTGGGTAACCCTCACTGTATTTATTAGTGAAAGGGCTTCCCGCAGCGGCCATAACAGCAG
>DMOB01000221.1:0-5623 GCA_003452475.1 Acidimicrobiaceae bacterium
GGTGAGATGCTAGATGATGATAGGTGTGGCCCGTTGGACGCTGCGATGTGGGGAATGAACGAGTTAATATGCGGAAGCTTAGGAAGAGCCCACACACGCGACGACTGTGTGAAGTATTTCGAAAAAGCGGGCTTTGTTGATATTGAAATTTCGGACTTTGTGCCTAATGTCCTAGTCAGATGCACTGGTTGGCGACCCTAGCGTTCATGTGCCTACTCTTCTAGTTTCTCTGAACAGAGTCTACGTTAGCCTCGACAAAGCGATTAATAGCTGCAGTTGTAAGGTCGGTGCAAATTTGTTTCGTGAGGTGGGCAGTCATGACAAAGTCTGAAGGCAAGCCTGAGTTGGGTGCTAAATGTGCTCTTTCGGAGATAGTTGTTTCCCAAGTTGATATTTGACTGTCAGTAACAGCTCTTGGCTTGTATTGGACAAGAATATCTCCCCGTTCTAATATTCCAAGTTGCTCTGAAGGGCTGAGTTGCCTAGGGATAACACGAGGAGCTATCCAAACCTTGTGCGGTCCTGAAGTTGGCGGGTCGCTGAGGTACTCAGTTGGAGTGTCCACTAGAACATGAAGTAAATAATCTGCTGCTCTAGGTTCTCTGATTGTATTCTTGCAGCCCTTGGCATCGTTCTCAGATGCGCACGCGAATAAAAAAGTACTAGCTAACGCCAACAGTAAAAAAAATAGTCGTGGAGTTGAAGGTGAGGCTTTATAGGTATTTGTACGATACATTTTTCCTCATGATGACCCGTTCCGTGGAGCGCCGTCTGCGACACGTCGCGGATCAAATTCTAATTCTACGTAAAGAATTGTATTATCTTGATGAAGAGCTCAGGCATCTGCTCGAGGAAGTAGATACTACTCGCATACAAGCATTGTTATCTGAAACACCTATAGCAGAACGCACTCACAGACAAGCATCGCGTCATGCTCAAGTAGTTGGAAAAAGAAAAATAGGTGTCGAGCGTCTACTTCTAGATCTTGACGCCCGCCAAAATATCCTACTTGACCGCATCGGTGGGTAAGAAAAGTAAAGATTGCGCTCTGCCGGTGTCATTGTGGGGCAAGACCATTTTTAAAGATAGACTTAGTATCCTTAAAGCAGGTTGGAGCTGTTTGGCCCCTTTGTTGCTGTCTGATCCTAAAAGGAATGCCGTTGTCTAAAAGAGTCGTAATTGCAGAAGATGAAGCAATTATTCGACTGGATTTACGCGAGATGCTTGAGGAAGAAGGCTACACGGTCGTAGGAGAAGCTGGTCGTGGCGATGAAGCCGTTGAGTTGGTGCGACAGCTAGATCCAGATCTGTGCATATTTGATATTAAAATGCCTGGATTAGATGGACTAAGTGCGGCTCGAGCGGTGTGTTCCGAAAGAAATGCTGCGGTGGTGATCCTCACGGCCTTTAGCCAGCGCAATTTGATTGAACAAGCTCGTGACGCAGGGGTTCTTTCATACCTTGTTAAGCCTTTCCAGCGGGCTGAGCTTGTCTCTGCTATTGAAGTAGCCTTAGGTCGTTTTGACGAAATGGTAAAGCTAGAAGAAACAGTGAAAGAGCTTGAAGGTCAGCTTGAATCTAGAAAAATGGTTGACCGTGCAAAGGGCAAGTTGATGGACCAGTACCAAATGTCTGAAAACGAGGCTTTCGTTTTTGTACAAAAACAGGCAATGAATGATAGGTCCACCATGCTTGTTGTTGCTCAAAGTGTTCTTGACGGATCGCTGGTACCTGAGGCTTAGCGCCCAGTCTTAAAAACATTCGTTGGCATTGCTGCGGATACTGGTTCGTAGCGCTTAGAGTCGGCTTTGTGGCAAAGTTAGTTTTCTTAGATGGCAATTCACTTACGTATAGAGCATTTTTTGCCTTGCCTGCTGATATGGCTAATAGCTCAGGTCAAGTGACGAACGCGGTGTACGGCTTTACCGTGATGTTGATTAACTTAATCAGGGACCATGAGCCTGACGGGTTAGTGGTGGCATTTGATAGACCTGAACCAACTTTTAGACACCTAATGTTGCCTGAATATAAAGCACAACGTGAACCCACTTCTGAGCTTTTAGTTCAACAGTTTCCGTTGGTGCGAAATGTATTGGACGTCCTGGAAATCCCCACGGTTGAAACTATTGGGTTCGAAGCAGACGATGTTCTTGCGACTTTGGCCACCAGAGCAGCCGCTAATGGCGACGAGGCTGTGATCGTGACTGGGGATCGCGATCTGTACCAAATGGTTAGTGATCCATTGATTCGTGTTCTCTATAACCGACGTGGGGTTTCTGACTACGCGCTATATGACGAGGCTGGAATTAAGGATAGGACTGGCGTTAGTCCTGCTAGATACGCGATGTATGCAGCTCTACGCGGTGACACTTCAGACAACTTGCCAGGGGTCCCAGGTGTTGGAGAGAAGACCGCTGCGAGGTTGATTAATGAATACGGTGACCTCGACGGCATTTTCGCCAATGTAGATAAACAAACACCAAAACTCCGAGAAAATTTGAAGATGTTTGAGGAGCGAGCGAGAACAAACCATAAGGCGATGATCCTGCGAGAAGACGTTCCGATCGAGTTAGATGTTACTGACGTGCGTTGGGGAGAGCTAGATGCTTCCGCAGTAAAAAACTTGTTCGAAGAACTTGAGTTTGTGTCGTTGTATGAACGTTTGAATGAAATACTACAAGGGCGATTACCAGCGCTGGAAAATTCATATGGGATTCTCGAAACACCTGCGTTTGTTGAGGGGAATAGCGAAGAGAAGGCACGGTTTCTTGCCCAGTTGATTGATGAGAAAAATCGCACATTGCCTGTGGGATGGATGACTTCGCCTAGTGGTTTCCTTGCGGCTCTTGCAATCGCAACGGATGTTAAGTCCGGAAAAGTGCTGTGCCTGAATGAAGTAGATCTTACTGATACGGACGTAAAGGCTCAGTTGAGAAGATTGGCCTCTGGCGTAGATTGCCGTATCGACACACATGATGCGAAAGGCCTCGTTAAAGCCCTGTCGTTGATGGAAGTAGAGATGGCTTGTCTTCGGTTAGATACGGCGGTCGCGTCTTACCTAATAGACCCATCAGAAAGTAAATATCTTTTAGACGAAATCTTGTTTCGCTACTGCCAGATAAAGCTACCTGATGCAGATTTAGCTCAAGAAGGTCAATTAGATTTTGATCATGTGGCGGTCGGTGTTGAAACGAAGACTGCTATTGATGCTTTATGTGTTGCTCACGTATCGCAAGCTCTAAGTGAGTTACTCGAAGCAAAAAACATGAATTATCTTTATGAAGAAATAGAGCGTCCTTTAATAGGGGTCTTAGCGCGAATGGAGCAAACTGGTGTTGCAATCGATTTGCCCGAACTAACCAGTCTGCGTGACCGGCTCGTGTCAGAAGTTGGACGTTTAGAGCAAGAAATTCACGAGGCTGCGGGGCGTACGTTTAACGTAAATTCTACAAAACAATTACGTGAAGTTTTGTTTGAAGATTTACAACTGACCCCCCAAAAAAAGACGAAAACTGGTTTCTCAACGGACGCAGCTTCACTAGAAAAAATTCGAGATCAGCACCCAGTGGTCGAGATGTTGATCAGCTATCGAGAAGTAGAAAAGCTGCGCTCGACTTATGGTCAAGGATTACTTGATGTGGTGGGCGCTGACGGCCGTATCCACGCAACTTTCAATCAGACTGTTGCTCGAACCGGACGACTAAGTTCAGAAGATCCAAACTTGCATAACATTCCGGTTCGCACCGCTCAGGGACGCCAGTTTCGGAGTGCATTCATAGCAACCGAAGGCTTTGAGCTTTTGGTCGCTGATTATAATCAGATCGAGCTTCGTGTTATTGCCCATCTCTCGGAAGATCCAGGTCTCATAGACGCATTTGCCAAAGGTACTGATATCCATAATGCGACTGCTGCATCGGTATTTGGTGTAAGCCCTGAGGATGTCTCGGCAGAACAACGGTCAAAAGCAAAGATGATTAGCTACGGTCTTGCTTACGGAATGGAAGCGTATGGCTTAGCTCAGCGGCTTCGGGTTTCTAACGGTGAAGCAGCCGAGATTCTTAGCGCTTATTTCCTCGCTTTTCCTAAAGTGAAGTCATTTATGGAGACAGTGATAAGTGAGACTAAGGCAAAAGGCTATACAGAAACTATGTTCGGTCGAAGACGCCCTATGCCCGAGCTAAATGCCAGCAATTTTAGGGTTCGGCAGGCAGCTGAGAGACAAGCTATGAACGCTCCTATTCAGGGCCTAGCAGCCGATATTTTTAAGGTTGCGTTAGTTCGTCTGGATAACGAACTGCGCCGAACAGGTGCCGCTAGTTGCTTAGTGCTGCAGGTTCATGATGAAGTGATCTTAGAAGTGCATCCTGATGAAAAAAAGCAAATTCTAGATTTGACAGTTGAAACCATGTGTAAGGCGACTGATTTAAAAGTACCGCTGGAAGTTCATGTTTCAAGTGGAAACTCTTGGGGAGTTGCTAAAGGGTGAAACGGTAAATTATTTATGACTACCGATG
This sequence comes from Acidimicrobiaceae bacterium, assembly GCA_003452475.1. Taxonomy (GTDB): domain Bacteria; phylum Actinomycetota; class Acidimicrobiia; order Acidimicrobiales; family Poriferisodalaceae; genus UBA9040. Next base: position 4,515 of record DMOB01000221.1, read on the forward strand.
TTAATGACTCAAGCCACTGGTTTGAGGTCCTTGCGGAGCATATGGGTTCAGCATATCTTCGGTACGCATTTACTAAAGGGACAGTTCGAGAAGTAGATCGGCTATTTGAAGTTTTTAATTTAAGTGCAGGTGATCGAGTTCTAGATGTCGGATGTGGGCCCGGAAGGCACGCTCTTGAATTGGCTCGTCGTGGGGTGCAAGTCGTTGGTATAGACATTTCGGAACGGTTTGTGAATATAGCTACTACCGCCGCAAATGATGAGCGCTTAGACAATTTGGTGTCATTTCGAGTTGCTGATGCTAGAGAATTTTTATTCGAAGATGAGTTTGATTTCGCTATTTCTATGTGTGAAGGGGCTTTCGGTCTTCAGTGTGGCCCAGCTGCGTCAACCACAAAAGCAAACCTAGAAGGAGACCGAAAGATTTTAGTATCAATGGCCCATTCTCTGGTCGAAGGGGGGAAAGTAGGCGTGGCGGCTTTTTCATCATATTTTCAGGTTCTTCATTTAGAAAATGGAAGTGGCGAAAAGTCTGAATTTGATGCAATGAGTGCCACAGCTACTGAACGCACGGAGATTCGAAACCAGGAAGGAGATGTTGAAGCCGTGACTCTTTGGACCACGTGCTTTACCCCGCGCGAGTTGTGGTTATTAGCTGAATCTGCAGGCCTAGCTCCAGTTTCTGTGCAGAGCGCGTTTTCTGGTAAAGATTATTCTGATCAAGAACCAGATATCGAAAGCCCTGAATTTTTCCTTGTTGCTCAAAAGCTTTCTTGAGGTGAGATGCATGAGCGTGGGGTTCGCGTTGTTACTTCGGGTAGAATAGTTGCCTGTGTAAGACGTGGCTCCGCTCACTCGTCCACACACTCCTATTGCCTAGCCCCGAGCGTTGCGACGTGTCTGAAACAACAGAATTTGGCAGCTTTACTGATGCCGGTGAATATATCCCTCGTATTGTCATCGAGAATGATCTCGGATCTATGTCGTTCGAGGAGGCAATTAATGGAACCGTCGTCGAATTTAGCGACGGAGACCTAGTTAAAGGAACAGTAGTCCGAATCGACCGTGACGAAGTCCTACTCGACATCGGGTTTAAGTCCGAAGGTGTTA
>DMOB01000081.1:0-2544 GCA_003452475.1 Acidimicrobiaceae bacterium
TATGAAAGCGTCAACAGAGGGTGTAGCAGAATATCTATCTGAGCACAGCACCAAACTATAGTAGATAAAGCGAATAGCTCGATCGTTTATTTATATTACGCGGCGCCGGCGCAACAGGGGCAATTTGCAGAACCGCTCAGCAATACCGACTCCGCAGCTTTAGCGTTCTCTGCTGCGGTACGTTGCCTCGCAACAAAAGCGCCTGAATCTGTTTCAGGTGCAGGCGGGTTCGACGCTTGATCCGTTTGCTGCCCATGGTAACCCGTGAAAATCTGGAAGCGGTGATGATTTATATCGGTACGTATTATAATGGAATTGTTGTTAATCACTTCGACGTTTTGAAACGGTGATCCATCCGCAAGCACGAAGACATCTCTAGCATTGGGTAATCCAGTTACCCGCCATGAAGTTTCTGCACCCAAGCGATTTCGATCCGCGGCGTAGGTGCCTACGTGCAGTACCCCACTCTCTTTATCGTTCCAGGCTTGTTCAACCCCTAGTGTCGGGAAGTCTATACCCTCTACGGTGGGCGCAGTATATTTATCGAGGTGCTTTACCTTAAAAGCGTCAATCCAGCTCCCCTCAGTAATTTCGGTAATCATCATCTGTGCAGAGCTTTGCCCACGAGGCCAGGGCTCACCATTGTTGAACCACCAGCCAAACTTATTCATATCCTCTCCAAACCACCTTGGCTCCGAATAGCGCTCTGCAGCTGCGCTAAGCCGAGCGACAGCAGTATGGTCACCGAGTGCTTTTGCCATCACTAGACCTAGGGCACTGGGTTCTATTGCTCGTTTGGGGTCTCGCCAGCCTAGAGTTGTTGCCAGCGAGTCGTATATCTGGGTGGCTATTTCCGGAGATTGCGGCATTAAATAAAAAGCTGCGGTAGTGCCAGCAGCAACTCCTGGCAAAGTTACTTTAAAATCAGCTAAAGGGTCATAATACAGAGTCATTGACTCAATTTGATTCTGACTATTGACGCTCATGTAGTTATCTTTCATGAACTCTATCCAATTTTCAAAAATGCCATGAGCATTAGATGTACCAAGTTGATCAGAAAGATAAATACCTAGCCCGGCTGCAGAGTTACAGATAGGCCAAACCTTGGTGTTTTCGCAGTGGGGTCCTTCTGGGTGGTCTGTATATTGCCTATGCAAATGCTCGACCATCCTAGGCTGGGTCCACTCGAACTGCTGGTTCTCGTATCCGGCAATCATCCACGGCCGCTCCCACTTATCATCCCCGGAAACATACTTGTAAGTTGATAGGAGGAGATTTAACCATCCACGGAAGAATAGATTGCCGTCTGCGCCTATGGGGTCAGGTTGTAGCCCCCAAGGTTGGACTCCGTTTGCAGTCCAGCCTGGCCGATCATAATTGCCGATAACACGTTCTGGCCATGCAAACGAACCAGGGGCTAACTCTGGGTAGTCCGCGTATTTCATTCTATTAGGACTTGGACCAATAAATGTATTCCAATCGATGGCGGCCCAGTAGGCTGTATGCCTAGTAGCCAATTCGTCCATAATGCGAGTGTAGACCTCTCGCCAGGCCGGCGTCTGGTCGGCCATGAGCATGACAGCGTAACTTGACTCTGTGAGATCAAAACGAGGGTAGCTTAGCATTGGCGCGCCACTATATTGATCCCACCAAGGATGCGGGCCCTTGCCATTGTAATCCCAGTTTATTTCGTCTCTTGGTAGACCGATACCCCATGGGAGTTTTTCTTCGCCCGTGTAGCTCCAGTCATCAGGAAATGTTGATTTCTGCCAGAGAAAGCGTAACCAACCTTTGGTGCGCTCGTTATGTGTCGGGTAAAAGTTAGGCGTGTGAGGTTGAGTCAATAGACGTCGATCGTTACTTGAGCAAGCACCCACGATTGCTGCGCCGGATGCCATAGCAGAGTTTTTTAAAAACGAACGTCTTGAATTCTTATGCATCGTGCTCAAAGACTTTCCCCCCAACTAACCAGAATTGCAAAGTAACACTACTCGAAGATTTTAACCAGAATAAAGCCCCGAAAAAAATGTAGAATGTATGTGGATAAGTTCACGCCTCATCCCTCATTTATCTGCGAAGTTAACTAGAACACGAAATTTTATTGGAATAGTAGTCATAAAGTATGTCGAAGATTACATCAAAAAGTGAAGAAACCAAGTTGGAGCGCACCTTACGTGTGGCCGAGAGCAACAAAGAGGGGACATATGAGAAACGAACAGAGCATCTCAATTCAGATGGCACTGCCGTATTCATAAACCGATTGGTTCAGGAGGATTCGCCTTACCTGCTCCAGCATGCCCATAATCCAGTCAATTGGTTTCCTTGGGGTGAAGAGGCCTTTGAGGTTTCGCGTTCTTTGAATCGTCCTATTTTTTTATCGATAGGATACTCGACGTGTCATTGGTGTCACGTCATGGAAGTAGAAAGTTTTGATAATGTTGAAGTGGCAAAAGTGCTGAATGAGCATTTTGTAAGTATTAAAATGGACCGAGAGCAGTATCCAGATATTGATGAAATTTATATGACGGGATTACAGCTTATTTC
>DMOB01000150.1:0-1831 GCA_003452475.1 Acidimicrobiaceae bacterium
AAGCTCTTCGTCTCCTATGTGAATAGCACCAGGCGCTTCTTCTGTTAGCTGATCAGCAACAATCATTACTTGTTTCCCTTTAGGTCAGTCATGCGTATCTAACTGAAACTAGTGCCATTTCTTAATCAAGGTATTTATCTAACGGCAAAACATGATTAGGAATAGCTGTAATTAGCGTTATGAGGCGTCTCTGCCGAGCTGATTGATTTTTGATCCAGTTGTCATCAAAGCTCGACGATAATTAAAAACGTATTTATGTTGAGCTTTGTGTTTAGCAGCGCCCGACCTCGGTGGAGTATTACAATCTCAGTTCAAGTGACCATGCAATCCGTTTTATATAGAGAAAAGTATTTGTCAATATGGAAATAACGGTAACCGAAAACACGCTTGAGACTTCTCGGCATACAACCGGCTATTTGGCTGCTGGCCCAACCGATGGGCCTCTCCTCATTTTTGTTCATGGATGGCCCGAACTTTCGCTAAGTTGGCGCCACCAAATATCGACCTTCGCAGGATTAGGCTTTCGGGTGGTAGCCCCCGATATGCGTGGCTATGGACGCTCCGCAACCTATGGCTCGGTTGCTGACTTTGGTCAGGAAGTAATCGTTGCCGACATGATAGAGCTACTCGATCATCTTGGTTGCGAGAGTGCTGTATGGATTGGCCACGATTGGGGAAGTCCAGTCGTGTGGAATATCGCAAGCCACCACCCTGATCGATGCCATGCAGTAGCTAGCCTCTGTGTGCCCTATCGAACTTTGGAACATAGTTGGGATGAGATAGTTGCTCTCGTCGATCGCAACGTTTATCCAGTTGACCGGTACCCAGTCGGCCAGTGGGACTACCAGCTTTTCTATCAGGAAAACTTCGAGAAAGCAGTCAGAGTATTTGAAGCGGATCCTTATATGACGGTGAAAGCATTATTTCGTAAAGGTGACCCGAGGGGGCTTGGCAAACCGGCTTTGACGGCCTCAGTGAGAGCCGATGGAGGGTGGTTCGGCGGAGCGGATGCAGTCCCCGATGTTCCTGCTGACCATGATGTCGTAACCGAAGATGATCTAAGAATTTACGCTGAAGCTTTAGGCAGAAATGGTTTTTTCGGCCCTGATAGCTGGTATTTGAATCATGAAGCTAACTCAACGTATGCGGCGAGTGCGGACAATGATGGTGTTTTGAGTATGCCAGTGTTGTTTCTGCACGCCCGGTATGACTATGTGTGTGAAACCATCTCATCGGAGTTGGCTCTACCGATGCGTGACTACTGCAGCAACCTTACGGAGTTCACATTAGATACCGGCCACTGGATGGCTCAAGAAGATCCCGCGAGAGTGAACGCTGCCCTTGTTTCGTGGTTGCAGTCCTCTGTCAGTTCTTGGTGGCCAATATTTCCTAGTTGATCTTTAGAACAGAAACATTTTTATTCTTCTGGGGTGGTTGCTAAGTTCACATAATGGAATCTTTGAGAACACCGGAAAATCGCTTTGATGATCTGGTTGACTGGCCTTTCGAACCAAAGTACGTGGAGATAAGCGACTCTCTTCGCGTCCACTACGTTGACGAAGGCTCAGGCCCCACGGTTCTGCTGCTCCATGGTGAGCCTACTTGGGCTTATCTATACCGGAAAATGATCCCGATACTTGTCGCATCGGGTTGTCGTGTAATCGCCCCGGATTTAATCGGTTTCGGGCGCTCTGACAAACCGACTCTGAGAGATGACTACACCTATGGGCGCCACCTCCGATGGCTAACGGAAAGCATTGATGCGATCGGTTGCTCAGATGACCTTGGACCACTCACCGTGTTCTGCCAGGATTGGGGTGGTTTGATCGGA
>DMOB01000150.1:2139-2336 GCA_003452475.1 Acidimicrobiaceae bacterium
CAGGATTGGGGTGGTTTGATCGGACTTAGTCATATGGCCCGAAATGCAGAAAAATATAGGGGAGTTGTAGCTTCGAACACAGGAGTACCCCTAGGAAAAGATTTTTTGAGGACTAGTGAAGATGCTTTCGCCCGATGGCGTCAGTATTCCCAAGACCTCGATCCGTTTCTAGCCTCAGCTTGCTTAGCTGGGGAGTC
>DMOB01000150.1:2672-2981 GCA_003452475.1 Acidimicrobiaceae bacterium
ACTCCTATTGAAGGAATGGCATGTGACCTTTCAGTCCAGGAACGAAAGGCTTATGACGCTCCATTTCCTACAGAAGTTTATACCGCTGGGGCGCGCCAGTTCCCGCTCATCGTTCCGACTTCGGCTACTCATCCAAGTGCGCCAATATGTTGGGAGACCTGGTCTCTGCTAACTGACTGTCAAGTGCCTTTGACGACGGCATTTGGAGCTAATGATGATGTAACTGGTTCTATGCAAGGCCTTTTGTCTGGAAGAGTGGCAGGCGCAAAAAATCAGCCACACACTATTATTGAGGATGCAGGGCACTTA
>DMOB01000150.1:3281-5148 GCA_003452475.1 Acidimicrobiaceae bacterium
ATTATTGAGGATGCAGGGCACTTTATACAGGAGCAACAGCCTGGTAGGTGCGTGGAAGTAATTTTGTCCTTGTTAGACAGAACAGACTGATGTTGTTGCTTAAAGGGACCCAGATGTCACGATAGTGACCAAGGAGAGGTCTTGTCTGTCTGATGCTTATTGTCCATGACCTCGGCCAGCTAGCGATTGGCTAGCGATAATTTGTTGTGAACTAGAAGACGAGGGCAGTCGTAGCCGCCGATGCGATCAACAACAAGAGGAGTACAATAACTCCTCGTTTTACTCCGGTATCAGTCTTAATGGGGGAATAAACGTCGTTTGCGACTTTGCTTTGTTTGGTCTTCGCTAGTTTTGCTCGCTTGGGAGCCTTGAGAGGTGACCGGTTAGCTTCCTGCATTTGAGATGAATTGGATTGGTCAATCTCCTCAGACAGGATTTCTGGCTGCGGTGAGTAGGACAACGCAGTCGGTTCATAACCTGGATTTAACCAGCCCATGTCTATCGGTGGAAGTTCGGATGGAGGACCGACTCGCTTCGAACCTGGTTGAATATCGTCAATGCCCCATTCGGAGGCTTCTTTCTGAGGTTCGGTATTCATATAGGCCATCGTAAGCGGTAAATATTCTAATTTGTGTCCACGTCTCGTGTGCTCCTCAAACCGAATTGTCAGATACATAGCTAGGCATTGATAGAGGTCAGACTTTAGAACTTCATTTCTGGAACATTATCGCCCTGATCTTCTCTCAGCCAAGTCACGAAAAAGGCAACATTTTGGTTCTATCCATGCGGATGTGAGAACCTCTCTCCCCTTCGAAGCTTTAGATGTAAGGTCTTCCTATGACTATTGTTCACTCATCAGCAACAGCGGCTGCCGCACTTGCAAAGTACGATATAAAAAACGCTACAGCTATACAGGTTGGCGATCTTTACGTATTCAGCGGAATGACTGCAATCGACCTCAACACCTTTGAGGTAAGCGATGGAGATATCGCTACTCAGGCTCGAGTTACACTTGAAAACTTTGGCCTAATCCTTGCAGACATTGGACTGTCGTTAGATCACGTAATCAAAGTTAATGCTCACCTGACCAATGTTGACGATTTTAGCATTTGGAACGAAGTCTTTCAGGATGTTTTTAGACCTCCATACCCTTGCAGAACCACTGTTGGTGCGCCACTTGTTGTGGGGCAAATTGAAATCGAGATTACGGCAACAACAGAGCCACGCGTATAAGCAAAGGGGCTGCGACGATCTCGCGTCCCCTATGATTTATGAGCCACGCAAACTATCGGATGGGTTTCGCAATAGGCCTTCCGAGCTTCCGACGAAGCAAGTTTTTGATGTTTTGGCTTCCGGACTCTTCTGGGGTCTTAACAGTTGATAGTGCGTAGAAGATTTAGTTACTGACTGTGACAAGTGTCACAGTCACCGACTGTTTTTAGAGCGTATCCTTGCGAGGCGCCCTTTTTGATCTAGGCGTTTTTCGAAACTTCCTAAGGGCGATAACAATGTCTAAAAGTCTCATGAGCTTTCGTAGTCGCGTGATCTCGACCGACCGAACCCAATGGCTTGCAGATCCAAGAGTGAACCTTCTATCGGGCCTCGTGGTAGCTTTGGCGCTTATTCCTGAAGCCATTTCTTTCTCTATCATCGCAGGAGTTGATCCCAAAGTCGGCTTATACGCATCATTCTCGATCGCAATAATTATTTCCATGACAGGCGGAAGATCAGGAATGATATCAGCTGCAACTGGGGCAATGGCTCTTGTTGTTGTGCCACTAGTAGCTGAATATGGAACTGGTTATCTACTCGCAGCTACTGTGTTAGCCGGCCTCATCCAAATTGGTTTCGGGTACTTGGGAGTTGG
>DMOB01000216.1:0-2723 GCA_003452475.1 Acidimicrobiaceae bacterium
AATGCGCTGATGCCAAGGCCGATAGCTAGGCGTGAAGTGTTGATCAATGTCGTAATCATCTGGCAGGAATTGTTTAATTCCTTTGAAAAGTTCAGCTTTAACGAGCTCGGGGTGCTCTCGAGACATTTGTGCAATTTTTTCTTGTTCAAGAAGTATCTTTTTTCTAACTATTTCATGCACCCATTCTTCTGGAATCTCTAGCTCTCGAAGCATGTCGGCAACTTCAATTGCATTTCTTCCAGTGGCGAAATACGTTGGCGACCTTTGGAGCATGGTGATGTGGCTGCATTTCTCAGCCATTGCAGGAATCAGTGTTGCTGCTGTAGCGCCGGATCCGATCACGACAACTTTTTTACCGCTGTAATCGAAGTTCTCAGGCCATGTCTGAGGATGGATAATCTCCCCTTTGAAATCTTCTACCCCGGGCCAGGAAGGCGTGTACCCCTCAGAGTGGCGATAATACCCTTGGCACATCCATAAAAAGTTACATGAAAAGTTGAGCTCTTCTTTAGTTTCATTAACCGTGACAACGAGCTGCCACATCTTTTCCTCGGTAGACCAAGAAGCAGATGAAATTACGTGTCCATAACGCACGTGAGTAGCAAGTTTGTTTTCTTCAATGACTTCGCCCATATACTTTGTAATCTCAGCTGCTGTGGCTATCGGTGCGCTAGTCCAAGGTTTAAAGCGATATCCGAAAGTGTAAAGATCGCTATCTGAACGGATACCAGGATATTTGTGGGTGCGCCAAGTTCCGCCGAAACTATCTTGTGCTTCTAGAACTACAAAAGATTTGTCGGGACACTGCTCCTGCAAGTGATAGGCACCCCCGATTCCAGATATTCCAGCGCCGACAATAAGCACATCGAAATGTTCCGTTAGGTCAGTACCTGACGCAGCAGATTGTTCGGTTGTCTTAGAATTACCCATAGAGTTGCACCTCGCTGAATCTGGATGACTCTTCGAAGGCTAATGCCGCTAAACCGTGATAGCGATATCAGGCAGTTAATTGAGAGCGGGCTGGATATAAAGTTGCCCAAATATGAGAAGGAAGAAGAGTCAGAGAAACCAACACAGTGTATTCCATTGATTGCTTGTCATTTGGAACAGAATCGCTTTTTCAATTTTGTCAGTGAATAATTGTTGATACAGCCTTTGCCGAAGCTAGTTGTGAAACTTTTTTAATTTAAGAACCAAAGTTGGTTGCGAGGTTAGCCAGACAATCTCCTGTAGCGAAATCTTAGGATGCTGGGGTCAATAAGCGATAATGTGTGAGAATAATAAAGAGTCAGCACGTGGTGGTGAAGGAGCTTCAGTGGAATCGGCCGAATACGAAAAGTTGTTTCAACAAAATACGGGGCTTATCACTGAGTTAGCAAAAAGTAATCTTGATGGCTTAGTGCCGTCTATGGCCCCTTGGGTGTTGAGAGAACTAATCATCCACCTAGGTGGAGTATGGGCCTTTGTTAGCAGATCGGTGGCCCAAGGAAATTCAATTGATCCAAACCACGGGGTAGCGACATGGGGTATGGCTGAAGAGAACCGTCCAAATACAGAAAATCTTGCTGAGTGGCATTCTGTCGAGGCTCAAAATCTTCAAAAAGTTATTTACTCTCTGAAGCCAGACCAAAATGTGTGGTCCTCAAACTTGACGGATCCTACAGCGAGCTACTGGATGCGGCGAATGTGTATAGAAGCGGCGATTCATCGTTGGGATGCTCAATCAGTTACCACCTCTGGGAGTGAAATAGATGCTGGCCTGGCTATCGAAGGAATAGATGAATTCCTCGATTTCTTTATCCCGCAGCGAATCCCTACATCATTTGCGGGCGTTGGAACAGTTCATTTTCATTGCACCGACAGCCCAGGAGAGTGGCTAATCACTCGAACTTCTAAAGGCATAGAAGTAGATCGATCCCACGCAAAAGGCGATGTAGCGTTAAGGGGTGCTGCTAGCGATCTGTTATTATGGATGTGGGGCAGAAAGCGTTTCTCAGAATTGGAAACGTTTGGAGATACTAATTTATTGGAAGAATGGCAAGCGAAGGTTCATATTTAACTACCTTGCCCTCAGCGCGAACTATCGAAAAGGTGACGCAGATGGAAACTAACCTAGTGAGCGAATTGTTGTGCCAACAATTGGCGGACGCTGCATTCGGAAAAACAGGAAGAAGGTCCTTCTTCGAATATAGAGATACAGGACTCGCCGACCTCACCGAAGGTAAATATAGGGCGCAGGTTATGCGCTCAACAGATGTCATGGAATCAACTGGGTGGCACTACCACGAGTGTGATCTCCAATTCGTGTACGTTCTCAAAGGATGGGTTGATCTTGAGTTCGAGGATGGTCGATCTGAAAGGCTTTCGGAAGGCGGGGCGATGGCCATTCCCTCAGGCATGGTCCACAATGAAACGGGTTGCTCAAATGATTTTGAGGCCCTGGAAGTTGTTACTCCATCAGAAATGGTCACTGTCCCTGTGGATAGGCCCTGACTGGAAGACCGGTAGTTTGCTAATCAGTTTGATGTAGCTGTGTGTGAGAGGTAGCTCAACTAACCTCGCCAATAAGCACCAAACTAGTCACAATCTGATTTGCGAAAGTAGGGCTTAACGATCACCTGTTGCTTCATGATTATCTTTTTTATTTGTTGCGAAGCTACTCACTCCTTGGCGAGAGGGCCTAGTGGCAATGGCCTCTTCGAAAAGTACTCCACTATCAGTTA
>DMOB01000174.1:0-7206 GCA_003452475.1 Acidimicrobiaceae bacterium
TAAGCGGTCCTACTCCCATGGATACTCCTGGTTAAGAAAGTTAAATTGATTTCGTTTCGTGCTGGCGAATGAACATAGTTGCAGCAGCGTTCCAACCCTCAGGGTCGTGTGCGTTGACTGCATGAGATGCGGGTAAATCTACAATTTCTAGGTTCGGAATGAGCCTAGCTCTTGGCAAGTGCTCTTGGAATCGTTCCTCGTGGACACCATTTGTGAGCAGCGTCGGTTGATTGATTGTCGTCAGAAGGTCTCCGAGCGGTAGCGAATAATTTGTGATTCGGAAAGAGCCGACGATGCCGGCCCGCGTGTGTTCTGAAAACTCTCGATCAAGGCAAGCAAGAGTCCCTGGAAGAATACGTTTAGATCTGCCCGGGTTGATCCAGCTATCACGCAGAGATTCGACACCTTCGTTCTCTACCTGGTCGGCAACTTTTGCGATCATCGAACGGTTGCGTTTTTGCCAAACTAGAGGATCCGCGAACGCCGAAGCTGAATTCGTTATCACCAAGCCACCAACGCGCTCTGGGTGTTTAGATGCGTAATGTAAAGCCAACGCAGCTCCCATGGATTGGCCGATAAGCCAAACTTTCTCGGAAGAATTTTGTAGACGGATACGTTCAAACTCTTCAATGTACCCACTTGGCTCAAACCGACTGGAATCGGAAGGACTCGGAGAATTTCCGTGACCCCAAAGCTCAGTTACGGCTGGCCGACAAACTGTTTGAAGAGCTTTGATATTGTCATTCCAATACGAACGGCTGCCTAGTGCGCCATGGATGACTAAGGCTAAGGGGCCTTCGCCTTCGTGGATGACGACGTTTAGATGTTCAGTCACAAGAGCATTGTGGCACCTAGCAGGTACCCAATGCTTATTATTTTGCTCGCTCTGCGATTAGCTCGGGTCGCAGACGAACTTATGATTGGTCCGGACAGGCACAAAAGCATTGGCAGCGATGTTCAAAGAAGCCAGCGAGTCACTTCTGTGATCGCAACGAAGTTCTGGGTATGGGCCCCTGAAACAGTTAAGAGATCCTGCAATATTCGAAAATGGCGGTTTGATATATCTTTTTTATGCTGCGGTAGGAGAATCAGGAACCGGAGTCGTTCAGATCGATTGGTGATACTTGGGCTGTTCCGAGACTTTTGTTGAGAGCTAACGGCCGAAAAGTGCGTAATGGAATAAAAGCATGGAGGAATAAAGTCAGGATGACTATAGAGCCACCGACCAAACTCTGAAGCGGAATTGGCTCTTTTACGACAATCGCCGCGAGCACAGGGCTCAAAGCGGTCTCCCCTAAAAGAAGTAACGCAGTTTCTGGGCTTGGAAGATAACGCCCTCCCATAGTCAGTAACGCCATGGCAGAAGGGAGGAGAATTACTCCGAGGATAAGAGTTGGGGTGAGGTCGCCAGGAAGAAGCTTTGAACTGGTGCCAGCGAGAGACAACACAACAAATCCTAAAACCCCTCCGAGAGCGACGGCTGGGACCATATCTATGCGCTTGTTCGCCCTGATAAGAGTCAGATTTGACGCCAGCACGAAGGAGCAGAATAGAGCAAGAAGATTACCAACATTATTAAGGTTCTCGATAGATCCTGAGAGAGCGATAGAGACGCCTAGGAACGCAAATGGGACTGCTACGAGGGTGTGTGTTTTAACTGGAACTCCTGTTACGAACCGGGTAAGAACTGCTGCCCATATAGGAGAAAGCGCCAAGATCAAAAGAACGTTCGCTACTGACGTTCGATCAATAGCTCCAACAAATAGGATTGTGCCTAGACCTGAAAAAAAGCTTGAGGTAGCTCCCCATCGACCCAACTGCTTGAGGACGCTAAACAGCCGAAATCGATACTTCAGGACGAGGAAAAAAGTTAACGACAGAGCTAATAAACCGCTCCGCCATAACGCGTTAGTCAAACTTGGGGCATCGATTAAACGAACAAAAGTTGCATCCGGTATTATTAGACAGACACCGAGAGTTGTTAAAAGTAGACCTTTTCGGTGTTCAGTCATTGATAGAAGCCTCGTGCGTTCCCCACAGTTGTACTTTCCCCAACGACATCATAGGAAATAACGAACACTACAGACGATTTGCTGTCTCCAGTGCACGAGATCGTGGAATCATCGAAAATCTATTTGTCTAGTTACGGACTCGTTCGTGACGTGGGTCGTAAAAGCTTTCTACTGACGCGGTGACTTTTCGTCTTCGCATACCGATTTCGATTTCCCATTCACCCTCATCTACCCATGCTTTTGATACACCGTTTTCATTGTTGACGTAGGACATGGTCAAACAGCGATTCTCTGTCATGCTCCACATGCCCCCAGTGGTTCGCCCAACGAGATTGCCGTTCTTGAAAATTGGATCATCATGATAAGTGAGTAGATCAGGGTCTTCGACTCTTATTTGAATCAGCCGCTTAGTAGGAACTTTTCCTTTAGAGGGGAGAAGGGCTTCTCTGCCGATAAACCCTCCGGGTTTGTCCCAGCTAATTGTGAATCCGAGACCTGCCTCTAGGGGTGTGTCTTCGCCGGTAATATCATGGCCCCAGTGCCGGTAACCAGCTTCGAGGCGTAGAGAGTTCATTGCGTGAAAACCTGCGTAGCGCAAACCATAAGAAGCTCCACTTCGCTCAAGGGCTTTTGCTAAGGATTTGGCCTCGCCGGCTGGCACATAAAGTTCCCATCCAAGTTCGCCGACATAGCTCATGCGGAGCGCCCGACAGGCAAAACCATTGATAGATATCTCTTTGATCATCCCGAATGGGAAAGCACTATTTGACAGATCCGTCGCTGTTAAGGGCTGTAATAGATCTCGTGCCTTAGGACCCATAACTCCCAGAACAGCGAACTGGTCGGTGATATTCGATATTGTGACAGACGAGTTTTTAGCTGCCTGCTTGAGCCAGGCCCAGTCCCTCGTTTCGCTGGCGGCTGAGGTGATGACCAAAAAATTTTGGTCTCCTAGACGGCTGACCGTAAGGTCGGATTCTATGCCGCCCCGCTCGTTGAGCCATTGGGTGTAGACGCCTCGCCCCGTCTTGACGTCAACGTTGTTGCAGCTAATCCGATTTAAGGTTGCTAGTGCGTCATCGCCGCTCACGGAGAACTTAGCAAAAGAGCTTTGGTCAAAGAGTGCTACAGCCTCACGAGCGGCTTGGCACTCTAAAAGCATATTGTTGTGCCAATTTTGCTTACCGTAGGAATAGACGTAATTACGTGGTTGGTTGCCGGAAACATACCAATTTGGTCTTTCCCAGCCAGCTGTCTCTCCGAAGACAGCACCGGCTGCCTCGCACGTTTCATGTAACGGACTTTTGCGCACCCCTCGTGCAGATCCGTATTGTCTAAAGGGCCAATGCATTGCATAGAGGAGGCCCAGAGATTCTGAAATTCGTGCCTCCAGGTATTTTTTGTCTGATTGGAAGGGAAAAGATCGCCTAATGTCGACGCTCGATAAATCCATCGGCGGATAGCCGTCTACTATCCAGTCGGCGATAGCCCATCCAGCTCCGCCGGCACTTTGAATTCCAACCGAATTGAATCCTGCCGCCACGAAGCAGTTCTCGACTTCAGGAGATTCTCCGAGATAGAAAGTGCCATCTGGGGTGAATGCCTCAGGGCCATTAAAAAATAGTTGAATGCCGGCGTCCTCGAGAGATGGAACTCTTCGACAAGCTGCCTCAAAGATAGGACCTATATGCTCCCAGTCTTCGGGAAGTGAACCGAAGCAAAAATCTTTCGGAATTTTATCTAAATTCCAGACCTTGGCTTTCGGCTCAAAGAATCCAGCCATTATCTTGCCCGTCTCTTCTTTGAAGTACGTGTAGTTTCCAGGATCCCGAAGAGTAGGGGTGCCGCGCCGCATTTGTTCTAATGGCTCAGTAACGATATAAAAGTGTTCACAGGCTTGTAGCGGAATATTGACACCTATTGTCGCCGCCAGCTGACGACTCCACATCCCAGTTGCTACAACAACGGTTTCCGCCTCTACTACTTGACCATCATCAGTTTCAATTCCTGTGCATCTTCCATTAGCTTTTAACAACCGTTGAACAGAGATGCCTTCAACTATGTTTGCACCACCGGAGCGTGCTCCTTTGATGAGCGCCATGGTGGTGTCGACCGGAGAAGTGATTCCATCATCTGGAATGTACAGAGCTCCAACTAAATCGTCAGTCCTGGCTAAAGGCCAGAGAGATTTAAGTTCGTCCATATCTATCGAACGAATTTCTACACCCACGGTTGAGGCCATAGAAACGCCTCGTTTTAACTCTTCCCATCGTTCGATGTCGGAAGCAACGCTAATCGATCCGGGTTTTCTGAAACCTGTTGCTTGCCCGGTTTCTTCCTCGAGCGCTTCGAAAAGCTCAGATGAGTAGGTAGCTAGACGAGTTAGCGAATGGGTGGATTTGAGCTGTGAAACCAGACCAGCAGCATGCCATGTAGTGCCACCGGTTAGTTGGCCTTGTTCAAGAACCAAGACGTCGTTCACACCACGTTTCGTTAAGTGATACGCGACGCTTGCTCCGATAATGCCTCCGCCGATCACTATGACCTGACTACGTTGGGGAAGTTGTTGGCCCATATGTATAGAACGCTAGACGCCAAAGCAAGAGTATGGAAACTTCTCAGATGACGATTGTTTGGAAACGTGGGAGTATGTCTCTAAGGGGAAATCTACGAGAGTCAATTAAAGGTGAACATTATGGACTTTGATCTGAGTAACCGAAGAGCAGTCGTGACGGGTGGCAGCGCTGGTATTGGAGCGGCAACGGTGCGGGCGTTAGCGAATCTGGGTGCTGCAGTAGAATTCTGTGGTCGTACAGAGAGCAAGGTCGACGCAACTAGTAGCTATGTGCCGACTGGCTCAGGAAGCATAAAAGGCCATGTGGCTGATATGGGTGAAAAAGCATCTACGAGTGCTTTTTTAGAATCGGTTTCAGCGAACGGACCAGTTGACATATTAGTGAATAATGTTGGGGCATCACCATCCCGAAATTTCCAGTACATGTCGGATGAAGATTGGAGTTCGTTGCACGAGCTAAACCTTCTTTCAGCTGTGCGGTGTACACGGCATTTCCTGCCAGATATGCGAGAAAATAAATGGGGTCGAATCGTTATGATCGCCAGTAGCGCCGCAAGCTATCCAGGAGCAGCGTTAGTTGATTACGCAGCGACGAAAGCGGCGATGGTAGCGACAGGGAAAGCCTTAGCGGGTAAGTACGGTCGCGACGGAGTACTCATAAATTCGGTACTGCCCGGCCTGATTCACACTGACATGTGGGATCGAGCGGCTGGAGAAGTGGCAGAGGCGTCTGGTACGACTGCCGATGATGTTCTCGCCAACAACTCAAAGAGCGTGCCAGTTGGGAGATATGGGACGGCAGAAGAAGTTGCTGCTGTTATCGCTTTCCTATGCAGCGAGTCTGCGTCGTACGTTAATGGAACCTCTATTTCTGTGGACGGCGGCCAAGGTGGGCATATTTAATTAGAGCGGTATTTCGCTCGACGAGTCAGCTGAGACTTAAAACCCGTTTGGTTTTTTGAATCCGCCGAGAGCGGACTGAAGAAATTTGGCAACTGCCAGAGTAGTTCGATCTTCCAGGAAGGGGCCTGCAATTTGCACCCCTACCGGTTTCCCGTCAATCATCCCGATCGGGACAACGGTAGAAGGCAGTAGAGAAACTCCAGTTAACCCAACCCACTTTATTTGGTCGCTGTATAGCCGCTCAGCTCCATTAATGTTAATCGTGCGATTTGTGAATGGGGTCGAGTGGTCATGACGTATAGCTTCCGAAAGAGTGACCGGTAAAAGCACAACATCCTGATTAACAAAAAATTGTCGCCAACGGTCCCGCTGTTGCATTCGCCGTTCATGCCAGCTAAGCCATTCGCGGTGTCGGAGGGTAGCGTGCCAAATGCCGAACTCGCCTTGAGGGTCATTTCCTTGAGACGCTATTTCTTCGAGTTTAGACAAGCTCCAAGTTGCCGCTTCGGCTGCAGAAAGTAGTTTGAAAAAAGTGTCGACTGCTTTGTCGAAAGTAAATGCTGGCCGAGCGTCATAGTCAACGTTGGCGCCAGCTGACTCTAAAGCTGAAGCGGCGCCAAGAAGCAGTTGCCGGTATGGCTCGCTGATGGGTGCTGATTCTTCATCGATCCACACAGCCACCCGAAAATCTTTTATATTTTCGTGTCGTGACGGTGGAAGGTTTATTGTGAAAGCTTTTTCGTTCCATGAGTCCGGACCAGCCAAGATGTCTAACGCCATTTCCAAGTCATCGATGTCTCTTGCCATCGGTCCGGAAACTGCGATGTCTGCCTGGCTTAAGGTGCCAGGCATTCCTGGTATTTGTCCTCGAGCAGAAATAATTCCATAGCTAGGTTTATGTCCACATATGCCTGACCAATGTGCCGGAATCCTGATACTTCCGCCAATATCTGAGCCGAGTTCGAGAGGTGTGTACCCAGCGGCTAAGGAAGCCCCTGAACCGCCAGAAGATCCACCCGGGGTGCATTCAATGTCGTATGGGTTGCTGGTAGTCCCATATACCTCGTTGTATGATTGAAGATCGGCCGCCCAGATAGGTAAATTTGTTTTGCCGTATACGATCGCTCCTGCTGCTTTGTAGCGAGCAACAGGGTCGGCATCTCCATCGGGAACGAAATCTGATAGTTCTGGAGCTCCTGACGTAGTCGTAACCCCCTCAGTTTGAAAACTGTCTTTAATAGTAATAGGTACCCCATGAAGCGGCCCAAGCACTTCACCATCAGATACGGCCTGGTCAGCTTTGTCTGCAGCGTTGAGAGCCCTTTCTGTGTCTAAGGCGACCACCGCATTGATTGGGCCATCAAGTTTTGAAACTCGATCGAGAGACGCTTGAAGAAGTTCGCGGCTAGATACCTCTTTGTTTGCTATTGCTCGAGCTGTTTGTATTGCTGTGCTGTACGCGAAGTCTGACATGGATAATCGCTCCTTGCTGATAGGAAATAATCTACATAGAACGGTTGAGTCGCGTCGTCTGATCTTGCAATCCTGATGATTTAAAGCTCGTTGACACGTTCTCATTTCAAGCGCAGATAAGTTGCAGTTAACGTTTGTTAAGGGGAATGTGTATGTTGTCAAACTACCGAGTACTAGATCTCTCCGATGAAAGAGGGCAGCTTGCGGGCCTAATTCTTGCTGATCTTGGAGCTGAAGTTATTC
>DMOB01000174.1:7508-8399 GCA_003452475.1 Acidimicrobiaceae bacterium
CTGATCTTGGAGCTGAAGTTATTCTTGTTGAACCAACCGGTGGGTCGCGGTCAAGAACACTTGGTCCGTTTGTCGATCAAAGAGAAGGTGACCCTGAGGCTTCTTTGTGGTTCTGGTC
Organism: Acidimicrobiaceae bacterium; assembly: GCA_003452475.1. Classification (GTDB taxonomy): domain Bacteria; phylum Actinomycetota; class Acidimicrobiia; order Acidimicrobiales; family Poriferisodalaceae; genus UBA9040. The sequence goes on from DMOB01000174.1 coordinate 7,627, forward strand.
TTACAATCGCGGAAAACGCAGTATCTCGCTAGACCTATCAGACAGCAATAACCAGATGCGTGTCCATGAACTAGCTAAAACTGCTGATGTGATCATTGAGTCATCTGATGTAGGGGTGATGAAAGAGCTAAATCTTGATTATGTGGCGTTAGCAGCAGTGAATCCTGAATTGATCTATGTATCGATATCAGCTTTCGGTCAAAGTGGGCCCAAAGCAAAGTGGGTGGCTACCGATATCACTGTGGCAGCTGCGGCGATGCAAATGTCGATGCAGGGCGATGAAGATAGAGCGCCACTGAGAATTCCGTTAGACCAAACGTTCCTCCATGCGTCAGCCGATGCAGCTACCGCTGCTCTCATAGCGCTGCACGATCGGGCTCGTTCTGGCAAAGGCCAACATATTGATGTCAGCGCTCAACAGTCTTTCTTGGCTGCCACACAGTCTTTTTGTTTGGCGGATCTTTATAACGCTGGAGAAGGGACTCGCGTCAGCGGAGCTCTTCGTGTCGGCCCGTTCAACGTGAGGCTTAGGTCGCCTGCCTCAGATGGATATGTATCAGTAACGATTCTTTTCGGAGAAGCTATTGGCCCATTTAGCCAACGATTGTTCGAATGGATTTTTGAAGAAGGTGAATGCGATGCTGCCGATGCAGAAATCGATTGGGTTAACTTTGTAGAAAACGTTATGTCGGGAGTGCTTGGTCTTGGAGAGTATGATCGAATTCAGGAAGTAGCGGCTAATTTCACTGCTAAGAGGACTAAAAAAGAACTGT
>DMOB01000042.1:0-6940 GCA_003452475.1 Acidimicrobiaceae bacterium
GGCCCCGTGGTGTGGGCCGTGTAAGACTTTGGGTCCGCTTTTAGAAAAAGTTATCGATGATCAGGACGGTAAAGTCGTAGGTGTAAAAATTGATGTAGACGCAAACCCTGCAATCTCGGAAGCTTTTCAAGTCCAATCCATTCCGATGGTTATAGCTTTTAAAGATGGAAAGCCTGTAGATGGTTTCATGGGTGCTCAGGGGGAGCCGACACTTCGGGATTTCGTGGCGAAGCTTTTACCCTCTGAAGAAGAGACTGAACTTGAGTCTCTAGTAGCGCTTGGTGATGAGGTTTCGCTGAGAGCTGCCTTGGACATCGAATCTGATCATGAGCCAGCGGTGACAGCACTCGCTGAAATTTTAGTCAATGATGGTCGGGCGGAAGAGGGCCTTGCGTTGTTGCGGAAGGTACCCGAATCAGCTCAGACGAGACGAATATCAGCGTTAGCTCGAACAATCGAGTCGCCGGTCGATGCTGATGAGGTAGAGATTGAATTAGCTGACTTGCTTAGCAAGGTAAAAGATGATGATGACGCGCGACAACGGTTCGTGGACTTACTTGAGGTAATGGGGGCAGATGACCCGCGAACGCCGGGTTGGAGAAAGAAGTTATCAATGGCTCTGTTTTAAGAGCTGAAGCTGTCCACTGAACCCGAATGCGTCACGATTTGTGAGCATGGATAGTGCAAAGAGGAAAGCGAAGTAGTGTCGTTTATGGCTCAAGACCTTATAAAAATTTTCTCAGGCGGAGAGCCCACTCTTTTAGCTAACGCTGTGAGCGAGGCCATCGATAGCGCTATCGGTGCTGAGGATCGAGTGCTAAAGCTTCAGGAATTATCTAACGAAGAGTATTCCATGGAAGAGCTTGTAGATGCGGCTCAAACAGTTCCGTTTTTTACTCAGCAGCGCGTAGTGGTTGCTAGAAGCTTGAATAGATTCAAAATAAGTGAGCTTGGGGCATTGCTTGCATACCTTGAGAACCCGTCACCTGCAACAGTTCTTTTGTTGGAGTGGGGAAGTGGAGCGGTACCCAAAAAATTAGTAGATGCTGTTAGCGGAGCTGGCGGAAGGCAAATAAAGGCGGGTGCTCCGGCTGGGGCGAAAGGAAAGCGTGAATGGTTCGATATAGAATTTGAAGGTTGCGGGATGTCATTTGATCGCCATGCGCAAATACAAATTGTTGCTCATCTAGGAGATGATGTAGGCAGACTGTCAGGCTTTTTCGAGGTAATGAGAAGCGCTTTTGGTGTGGGTGCCGCTATCAGCGGAGAAGATGTCGGACCGTATTTGGGAGAACAAGGCTCTGTTCCTCCTTGGGAGCTAACGGATGCAATCGACTCGGGTCGCATCCAGGAGTCTATGGATGTCTTGCAGCGGATGATGGGGGCGGGAAACAGACATGCTCTTCAGGTCATGGCAAGTCTGCATAACCATTATGAAAAAATGTTGCGATTAGAAGGAATGGGCATCTATAACGAACGGGATGCAGCGTCCTTGTTGGGCGTAAAGGGGTCAGCGTTCCCAGCAAAAAAAGCTTTGAAGCAGCTGTCTCAGATCGGGGCTTCAAACTTGAAGCAATCAATCAGCTTGCTAGCTGAGGCGGATCTCGATCTCAGAGGCCGCTCAGGGTTGGATAATGAAACGATAATGGAAGTGCTGGTCGCTCGTTTGGCTCGCCAGGTAACTTCTTGAGGCAGTTACCCCAGTTTTGCGGCTCGCGCTATCAATCGAGACTTACGGCGAGCTGCTTCGTTCTTATGAATTACGCCTTTTTGAGCTGCCATGTCTAAACGTTTTTGGACTGAACGAAGGAGCTCTTCCGTGGGTTCACCGGCAGTTGCCGCTGTAGTTACAGCTTTTTCACGAGTTTTAAGCTCAGACCGGACGGCTTTGTTGCGTAGCCGAAGAGTCTCGTTTTGCTTATTTCGTTTAAGTTGACTCTTGATATTGGCCATAGTTTGATACTTCGCTGTTTCGATGTCGATACGGAGTGATGCAGAAACGCATCGGAGCACTCCAATGATAGCAAGCTGAAGGAGTGATCTGACACCACTGAGATAGCAACCGAGGAAAAATCAGTCGAGTCATGAATCTATCGGGAGAAGAATTCTATTAATAGCTGGCTGTGAGCCTATGAATAGGGATTTAGCTTGGTACCTTTCAGTCCAACATGGATTTATCGCGTATTCGAAACTTCTCAATAATTGCCCATATCGATCATGGAAAGTCGACCCTTTCTGACCGAATACTGGAAATTACTGGGGCAGTAGACGCTCGGACCATGCGGGCTCAGTACTTAGATACCATGGACCTCGAACGCGAACGAGGTATCACGATCAAAGCCCAAAACGTTCGCGTCGGGTGGGACGATCATACACTACACCTGATCGATACTCCTGGACACGTAGATTTTGGTTACGAAGTTAGTAGATCACTAGCGGCTTGCGAGGGGGTTGTTCTGCTCGTAGACGCAGCTCAAGGTATCGAAGCTCAGACTCTAGCTAATTGTTATTTGGCGCTTGAAAATGAGCTGGAGATAGTAGCAGTTCTAAACAAGATAGATTTACCAGCAGCCGATCCCGACTTGTATGCAAGCGAAATAGAGAACGTATTAGGACTGCCCGCCGAGCAGGTACTGAAAATTTCTGCAAAAACAGGAGAAGGAATCCCTGCGCTTTTAGATGCAATCGTCGAGCGTATACCGCCTCCGAAAGGTGATCCGGAAGCTCCTCTGCAGGCGCTAATCTTTGACTCTCATTTTGACCAGTATCGAGGAGTTATTTCGTCGATGCGAGTGATGAATGGGCGTATTCGCAAAAATGACAAACTTCGGTTTATGCAGCTGGGTGGAAACCATGATGCTTTGGAACTAGGAGTGCGTTCACCTGCGCCGATACCAGTAGACGAACTTGGTCCGGGCGAAGTTGGTTACTTAATAGCGAGCATCAAGGATGTCGGACAAGCTAAATCCGGCGAAACAGTGACCCTAGTATCGAACCCTGCCGCGATTGCGCTAGACGGATACGATGACCCAAAACCAATGGTTTTTTGTGGTTTGTATCCGGTAGACGGAGATGAATATCCAGAGCTTCGCGAAGCTTTGCACAAACTAAAGTTGAATGATGCATCAGTGACTTTTGAGCCAGAAACCTCCGGAGCCCTGGGGTTTGGGTTCCGTTGCGGTTTTCTGGGGCTTTTGCATATGGAAATAGTTCGTGAACGTCTCGAGCGTGAGTTTGATCTTTCTCTAATAGCAACAGCGCCGTCTGTGGCATACAAAGTGAGTACCGACGACGGAGCCGTTATACAAATCGACAATCCGTCGGAGCTCCCTGAGCCGGGTTCGATAACTCATATCGAAGAGCCAATGCTAAAAGTTGGGATTCTTAGTCCTTCAAGCTACACCGGTACCATTATGGAGCTTTGTCAGGGAAGGCGTGGGACTATGACTCGCATGGAGTACCTCTCTCCTGAGCGAGTCGAATTGCAGTATGTAATTCCGTTGGCAGAAGTTGTTACTGATTTTTTTGATCAGTTGAAGAGCCGAACTCAGGGATATGCAAGTTTAGATTATGAGCCAGAGGGTTATCAGATCGGAAAATTAGTCAAAGTAGATATTTTGCTCAACGGAGAGCCCGTTGATGCTTTTTCGACAATCGTCCATAACGATAATGCTTATGACTACGGTCGTCGGATGGCGGAAAAGCTTCAAGAGCTTATTCCGCGTCAAATGTTCGATGTCCCAATTCAGGCGGCTATCGGAGGTCGGATTATTGCTCGTCAGACAGTCAAAGCGAAAAGAAAAGACGTGCTTGCCAAATGTTATGGCGGTGACATAACTCGTAAACGAAAACTTTTAGAGCAGCAGAAGAAAGGAAAAAAACGAATGAAAGCCATTGGGCGAGTTGAAGTACCCAATGAGGCATTTGTTTCAGCTTTACGTTTGGATGATTAATACGAGAGTTGTCGATACGTTAAGGGAATGCTCGTTATGAGCGCGCATATGCGCATAAGCTCCGCTTTGAGCATTCAGATGAGCAATGAGGTACCCAAGTGGATGAGCGTAAAGCAATGGTTCTGCGTGCTGTTGTTGAAAGCTTCATAGACACGGCGCAGCCCGTAGGGTCCCGAGCAGTGTCAGACTTATCAGGATTAGATGTCTCCGGAGCAACAATACGTAATGAGATGGCGGCATTAGAAAGTGATGGCTACCTCGTTCAGCCACATACGAGCGCAGGGAGAGTGCCTACCGAAGCTGGTTACCGCTATTTCGTCGACAGCTTGGGGCCAGGAAGCTTGGAAGAAACAGAGACAAGGCAAGTTCGTTCATTTTTTAGAACCACTGAAGGAAAATTAGAACAACGACTTGCCGACACTAGCAAGCTGCTATCTCAGCTAACTACATATGCCGCTGTAATAGTTGGACCAACCCATGATCCAACAACTGTGAGATCAGCTCGACTAGTCGACTTGGGCAATGGTCGCCTTCTGCTGGTCATCGTCACTTCATCAGGTGGAGTAGAGCGATTCGAAGTGAGCGCGGACTACCAAGAATTTTGCGATGATCGAATCATTGAAATGGCGTCAGCGAAAATAGACCAACTGTTTAAAGGCTCCTCTTTAGGAACAGTTCCTGAGGTTGAGATAACCGGAAATAAAAAATTAGATTTGCTAATTGGCAGCGCCATTGGAGCTGTGAAACCTGCTGAAAGTCAAGGCGGCGATCTTTATGTAGGTGGTGCTGCGAACATGGCTGGCCAATTTGATGCGGTTTCGACCGTTAAGTCGGTTCTAGCTGTGTTGGAGGAACAACTATTGGTGGTTCGACTGCTGGGAAACCTAGTCGATCGCGGATTGAGCGTTGCAATTGGCTCAGAAACGGGTGTTGCGCCGCTATCTGAATGTGCCGTCGTTGTTGCTCCTTATACGGTTGATGGCGAACGGGTCGGTAGCATCGGACTTCTAGGACCAACCCGCATGGATTACCCGAAAGCGCTCGCAGCGGTCAACGTTGTTAGCACCCGACTAGGAAAATCTTTGGGTGAGACCCACGAGGATTAGCACTTAAATAATGGCAACTGATTACTACGAACTCTTAGAAGTACCGAAAAACGTAGATGGGGATGAGTTGAAGCGCGCTTACCGTAAATTGGCGCGTAAATATCATCCGGATGCTAACCCGGGAGATGCATCAGCTGAAGCGAGATTTAAAGAAATAAGTGAAGCATATGCGGTGCTATCTGATGGTGAAGCCCGAGCGCGCTATGACCGATTTGGTCATGAAGGACTTAGAGGTGGTGGATCAGGAGGAGATCCGTTCAACTTCGACCTGAATGATATTTTCGACAATTTTTTTGGTGGTAACCCGTTCGGCGGAGGACGTCAACGCGGACCTTCTGGCCCTCCACGCGGGGAAGACCAAGAAGTCGTAATGGACATTTCCTTTGAAGAAGCAATCTTCGGAGTGGAACAAAGTGTTGAATTGCAAACAGCCGTCCACTGTGAAGAGTGCGAGGGGCAAGGATCCGCTAATGGTGCTGTGCCGCAAACATGTTCGGGCTGTGATGGGGCTGGCCAAGTAAGGCAAGTCAGACAGAGTCTTTTAGGTCAAATGGTGACCGCCGCCCAATGTCCTCGCTGCTCAGGCGTCGGTCAGGAAATCTTAGATCCATGCGGAGCTTGTCGCGGCGAAGGGCGACAACGTAAACCGATGTCCTACGATGTTCGAATTCCAGCTGGTGTCGACACCGGGTCAACTCTGCGGTTAACCGGTAGAGGGGCTGCGGGAGCTAGAGGCGGTCAAACAGGCGACTTGTATGTACATCTGCGAGTTGGTGAATCTTCCCGATTCGTGAGAGAAAACGAACATCTGATAGCTGAGCTTCCAATAACAATGCTACAAGCCGCTCTTGGCGCTCATATAACTTTCGACACAGTCGATGGAGCGGAAGAAATTGTGATACCTCCGGGAACTCAGCCGGGGGAAGTACTTCAGCTAAAGGGCAGAGGAGTGCCAAGACTAGAAGGTCGCGGTCGCGGTCGTGGGGATCTTATTTTGAGTGTCACGGTCGATATCCCCTCAAAATTATCGAAAGACGACGAGGCTTTGTTGAGACAACTCGCCGCCCAACGCGATGAACAAGTAGCTGATGCTACTGACCGTTCCGTAATGGGTAAACTGCGTTCTGTTTTCCAATAAAAGCTCATGGCACCGCTTCCCGATGGAACTCATGGGCCTCACACCTTCGTTGATGATTTAAATGACCCAGAGCTAGAACAAGAAGACTTCGAACACCTATCGAGATCTTTAAGGATGAAAAAAGGCGACCCGATTACCATTTGTGATGGGAAAGGAAACTGGCGCACTGCTCATTTTTCAGAGAAGCCCGAGCGCTTAGGGGTCATCAACAGCGTTCTGGAACAATCAAAGCCAGTAACTATTGGTTTCGTTGTGACTAAAGGAGATAAGCCGAGCTTGGTGATCCAAAAGCTCACAGAATTAGGCATCGATCGAATAGTTCTACTCTCATCGGAACGATCAGTTGTTCGATGGGACAAAGACCGTTCGGAAAAACAAATTATGCGACTAGGTAGAATTGCGCGCGAAGCAGCCATGCAGTCTCGCCAAGTTCGCATACCGCTTATAGAAAATATCCAACCAATAAAAACCGCTATGCAACAACCAGGCGTCGCCTTAGCGCACTTTGGTGGAGTTGCACCGACTTTATCGAACCCGACAATCTTTATAGGGCCCGAAGGAGGATGGTCTCAGACTGAACTAGGCGCTAGCGCCGCGACGGTAACACTTGGCGGTTCAGTCCTACGTTCCGAGACTGCAGCAATAGCTGCTGGAACAGTTCTTGTAATGTTACGCAGCGGACTTCTCGCTGAACGCTTAGAGTGAGGTAAGGTAACCACCCTAGGTGTTTTTGGCGAGATGGA
>DMOB01000299.1:0-3822 GCA_003452475.1 Acidimicrobiaceae bacterium
GCAACGGCAGGCAAAGTTGATGCCGTCGTAGCCGGTAAGCCTCATCAGCCAGTAGCAAAAATGATAATGCGCCATTTAGGCAAATCTGCCCCGGCTGTTAATGACATCGTTGTGGGCGACCTTCCATCGACTGACGGTCTATTAGCTAACGAACTCAACTTTCGCTTTGGTCTCGTTCTTTCTGGAGTGACTGATGCAAATACGGCTTTAAAGTTAAATCCGCAACCGAATATCGTAAGCGCTGATTTAGCTTCTCTCGTGAACCAAGTACTCGGCTGAAACTTTTTATACAGAGCTACTCGGGTGGTAGCTTTGACCATGTGCAGCACCTTTATTTCGAGTCGTTTATAGTGGTGCCATGAGTCGACGGCGACTTGACGAAGAACTGGTGCGACGCGGGCTAGCTGTGTCTCGGGTTCAAGCTCAAGAGCTCGTTGAAGCGAGTAAAGTTTTAGTCGCTGGAGCGATTGCCGATAAACCTTCTCGTCTGGTGTCGCCAGCAGACCCGCTGATTATCACGGTCGAGAGGTCACGGTTCGTGTCTCGTGGCGGTGAAAAGCTCCAAGCTGCTATCGATGCATTCAAAATAGTAGTAACGGGTTCCCGGGTCATTGATGCTGGCGCGTCAACTGGGGGCTTTACAGATTGTGCGTTGCAGAGTGGAGCAACCACAGTGGTGGCTATTGACGTTGGTCACGGGCAGCTGCATGAGCGCATCCGACAAGATGAGCGCGTCAGAGTGTGGGAGCGGACAAATGTGAGAAATGTATCTGCTGAGGAGGTCGGGGGGCCAGCAGACCTAGTCGTTGCCGATCTGTCATTTATTTCTCTTCGAACAGTTCTAAGTAACCTTGCGGACTTTGTTCAGGAGCAAGGCGATCTCGTGATGCTCGTAAAGCCGCAGTTTGAAGCAAGCCGCAAAGAAGCTGATCGTGGTCGCGGAGTGATTCGAGACCCTAAGGTTTGGCAAAGGGTGTTACATGAAGTTGCAACTGCAGTCGACAGAGCAGGCCTCGTTGTCGTTGGGCTCATCCATTCGCCATTACTCGGCGGTAATGGGAACAGTGAGTTCCTCATGCATGCGCGTAAAGTGAAGTCAAACATCTACAGTGATAATGACGTTGACACGCTGATAACTCAAATTATTTTAGAGGTGGCACCTTGAGCACCCTAGTTTTTTCTCTTCGGAGCGAAAGTCCAGAAGCAGTTGCCTTGTGTAACAGGGTAATTAGGGGCTTGTTGCTCAAAGGGCACCAAGTTCAGATGCTACCTGAGGAAGCCGACGTCCTCACGTTGCCAGATGTCGCTACAGACATTAGTTTGCTGGGAACCAATGCCGACCTTGCCGTTAGCGTAGGTGGCGATGGAACTATGTTACGAACCTTTGACCTAGTCGCAGGAAAAAACGTACCGGTTCTCGGTGTGAACATGGGGCGATTGGGGTACCTCACAGAGTTTGAACCAGACCAAATAGACGAAGCGATCATAAGTGCATTATCGGGCGAGCTACCGATTGAGCAACGAATGATGGTTGCAGGAAAGCTGATTCGTTCTGATGGATCTGAGCGCGGCCTTTGGCTCGGACTCAACGAAGTAATTGTCGAAAAAAGGGACCAAGGACACACGGTCCGTCTGGAAGTGATGCTCGATGGAAATCATTTTGCGACATACGCGGCTGATGGGCTAATTGTCTCAACTCCAACTGGCTCCACCGCTTACAATCTCTCAGCGCGCGGAGCCGTAGTAGCTCCAACACACTTATCTTTACAACTAACACCAGTTGCACCGCACATGTTGTTTGATAGATCGTTGATCTTGGTGCCAGAAACTGAAATTAAAATACGCGTTGCTGGAAACCGAGCGGCGAACCTATCTGTCGATGGCCGTAACGTAGCAAGTTTAGAGGAAGGTGACACAATAGTCGTTACGCAGGCAATGACCTTCGCCCTGCTGGTTACCTCTGGGGGCAGTGGCTTTCATCAGGTGCTTAAACAAAAGTTTGGTCTTAAGGATAGCTAATGCTGTTGGAGCTGACAGTTCGCGACTTGGGTGTAATTGAACATTCAACTCTGTGCTTGGGGACCGGCATGACAGTTCTGACAGGTGAAACTGGGGCTGGCAAAACTATGATCGTGCAAGCGATTCAAGTTTTAATGGGCGGGAGAACCGACCAATCCATGGTGCGGTCTGGGGCCTCTGAGGCAGTTGTCGAAGGAAGATTCGAGCAAAAAAATTGTGGTGAGATTGTTCTGCGACGAGTAATTCCAATAGAGGGCAGAAGCCGTTCGTATATCGATGGCAAAATGGCATCAGCAGCCGAGATGTCTTCTTTAGGTGAGCAAATAGTCGATCTTCATGGACAGCACCAGCATCAGTCACTCCTTAGTGCTCGAGTCCAACGAGATTTTTTAGATCAGTACAGCGGAATCGATTTGAGCGCCCTGACTGCAGCAAAATCTAATCTGGCTGCGCTTCTTGAAAGCTTAAACAAGTTGGGCGGCGATGAGCAATCACGGCAACGTGAAATTGACTTTTGTAAATTTCAAATAGGAGAAATTGATGCAAGTCAGATTAGTAATGTAGATGAGCTCAGCGATTTGGAACACATGGAAGATCTTCTTGCAGATGCTGCCGCACATATTTCTGAAGGTTCAAAAGCTCATATTCTGCTCGCCGGGGATTTAGGGGCTTTCGACCAGATGAGTGCTGCTATCAACGCCCTGAGTAATCGCCAACCTTACGCTGAAATTGAGAAACATCTAAGGTCCGTAAGCGCAGAGCTATTAGATGCCACTGAAGAATTACGAGTGCTAGTTGAGCAGATAGAAGATGACCCAAAAAAATTAAATGAGGTGCGTGAGCGAAGGCAATCTCTGTTAGACCTTTGTCGTAAATATGGGGGCACGCTCAGTGAAGTGCTTGAGTTTCGTGAGAATGCTGTATCGCAGCTTGAGTCATTGAGTAGCTACGATGAATCAGCGAAACGGCTTCAAGAGTCAATTAAAAAAAGTCATTCTGAAATAGCTCGAGAGGCTAAACATATCGCTCTGACGCGAAAGAAAAATGGACCAAGCTTAGGGCAAAAAATTAGCTCCTTCTTACCTTCGCTGGCACTGGCCAATGGTTTAGTTACAGTTGCTGTGGACGGAGATGATCCAGCTGACCAGGTTGAAGTCAGATTCAGAGCGAACAGTGGTGATGTCGAGAGACCATTGGCTAAAGTTGCGTCTGGCGGTGAGCTAGCGCGTGTCATGCTTGCGATAAGGCTTGTCCTGAGCTCTGGCCCAGCGACGTTAGTGTTCGATGAAGTCGATGCAGGAGTTGGAGGGGAAGCAGCTTTGGCGTTAGGCAGAGCCCTTGCCTCTTTGGCGTTAAACCATCAAGTCCTGGTAGTTACTCACTTGCCCCAAGTCGGAGCGTTCGCAGATCAGCATGTTGTCGTCGACAAAAAAGATGATGGCGTAAGCGTAAGTTCTACTTTGAAGACGGTATCGGGAAACGAGAGAGTCGTAGAACTAGCCCGCATGTTAGCTGGCCAGCCTGAATCAGAAAGCGGTCAAAAACATGCGATTGAATTACTGGAAATAGCTGCCAAGGAACGGCTAACCACATGAAAGCCTGGAGACGTGCGAAAATACCTCCGGTAGGTAACGAAATATTAGCCAGAGCTCGAGTTGATAGACGAACCAAAAATCTTGTTAGAAGATTAGATCGCGGCGAAATAGCGGTTATAAACCACGAGGACCTCGACCGCATAGCGGCGGACGGCTTGGTCGCAGCCAGAGTATCGGCAGTCGTAAATGCAAACCCCACCATGAGCGG
>DMOB01000139.1:0-4402 GCA_003452475.1 Acidimicrobiaceae bacterium
AAATCTAATTTAGTATTCAGTATCAAGGGTCCAGGTGGCGCACAGAGAATTGAACCCATCGCAACCCACAAATTATTATTGCAACATTGGCTCATTATGACCCTCTTGAATTATTGCGTTTGAGCGGCTAATGAAATTGACGTAACCCAGTTGAGCCGTTGAAATAGGTATTATTATATAACCCAAAAACTAGGGATATCACAAAGAAATTGGGGTGACCGAGGGGAATTGAACCCCCGACCTCCTGTGCCACAGACAGGCGCTCTAACCAACTGAGCTACGATCACCAAGAAATCGCAAAATTTTCGCGACTCGCAATCATCTTAGATCCAAAGCTCGCCAAAACCGTAATAAAATGAGCGAAGCATTAACTAGAGTTATAACCGAACAGTTATTTTTACAAACAAGGGAAACGAATATGTCAAGTGGATTGCAAAAACGCCAACCGCCAGTTGACTACATTCCGCGAATCACTGCTCAATATGCTGGACTTGGATACGGTGAATACCGATGGCTCGCTAGTGAGACTGAACCTGCCTGGACGCCCTTAAAAAAGCCGCTATCGAAATGTCGACTTGGGTTTATAGCTACTGGAGGAATTTACGCTTCAGGACAAACTGCTTTTCATTTCAAAGATGACACTAGCTATCGAGCGATTCCCAACAGTGTCGAAACAGCAGAACTGCGCGCTACCCATTTCGCATATGACCTGACGGATGCCCGAAAAGACATAAACGTCGTTTTCCCTATCGAAGCCTTGAAAAGTATGGTTGAAGAGAAAAAAATAGCGGAACTGGGGCCGAACTCATACACCTTGATGGGAGGGATATATAGCACGCGACGTGTCGTCGAGGATCTTATTCCGCCCCTTGTTCAGAGGGTCTTGGATGATGAACTAGATGTAGTCCTGTTAGTTCCAGTTTGACCAGTATGCCACCAGACCGTGAGTCTGATCGCAAGAGCTATCGAAGAAGCAGGAATCCCGACTTTATCGATGTCCAGTGCCCGCGATATAACCCGCTCTGCCTGGCCCGCTCGTGCCACCTATCTAGATTTTCCATTAGGCCATACGGCAGGCCGTCCGCTCATGCCAGAGCTGAACCGTGCAATCATGCGTGATACTCTCTCAGCGTTTGAGACCTTAAGCGTTCCTGGTTCGATGAGCCATCTTTCTTATCGTTGGGATGAGAATGATCAATGGAAAGACAAAGTTTTCGCTCCTGCTGAGAAATCAGTTGACTCAGAAGAAAGCAAAACTGAAAATAATGGCTACGAAGACGATCGCGTAGCAAGATATGACACACCTCAATATCAAACTGCAGCAGACGAGTTAGCTGCCCTCAAGAGTCATAGCGACGAAGAATGCGAAATTTGTATAGGCATTGACTTTTAATGCAAGAAGAAACTTCTTCCGAAAACTTAAAAGCCTCAACTGGAACCGCTTCTCCTGGCTCAGGTGGGGATTACGACCCTGATTCCATATCGATTAGAACAGCGGCCACGGTTTTGATCCTTGCTGACCGGCCAGATCTTCAAGTATTGATGCTGAAACGGAATTCCCGCTCAGTTTTTGTTGGCGATATGTGGGTTTTCCCCGGAGGAGGTGTGGACCCTGGTGATGCTTCACTTCAGGCAGATGCCGCTGTTCGAGGTCTCACTGATTTTGAAGCAAGTTCGACATTAGATATCGAATCTGGAGGAATTGCCTTTTGGGTTGCCGCTCTAAGGGAAACTTTCGAGGAGGCGGGTCTTCTACTGGCGCGCCCCAGGGGAAAAGCAGAGTTGATTGACCTCTCCTCGCCTCCAACACAAGCGCGTTTCCAGCATTATCGTGACCAAATAAATGCTGGATCGCTTGATTTTGTCGAAGCTATGCGAACTGAAGACTTAGAACTTGATGGGACAGATGTTCACTATGTTGCGCGTTGGGTGACTCCGTTAGGGCCTCCGCGCAGGTACGACACTCGATTTTTTGTCACCGCTATGCCTAACGGCCAAACACCACTTCATGACAATGATGAGGCAGTCCATGATGAATGGATACGGCCGTCAGACGCGCTGAAACTAAATGAAACAGACGAAATGCTGATGATGACCCCAACTATTTCGATGCTTCAGAGACTTGCGCGTTTCTCCAGCGTGAAAGAAGCGATGGCTAGCGCCGCGAAAGCTACTCAAGCTGATGATGAAGCGGTCCGAATAAGGTACGGAGTGGAGGGACCAAACCGGATTACCTGGCCAGAAGACCATGATTACGAAGATTCTGATCCAAGGGCTGAAGATGGCACGGTCCGTTGGCCATCACAGATCCGCTGATTAGCGATCTCAGTCTTATTCTCGCACGATGAACTTGGTCAAAGTAGCCACACGGTTCCAGTTCGTTAAAAGTAATGAAGCAAGAGAACATTAATAGATGTCGCGCAATTGCCAGCGTTGAAGATACTTTGGATCGCTAACGATTCGTGCGAAGAGAATGAGGGAACTATGGAGGCCTATAAGGCTGTAATAGGCAAAAAAGATAGCCGTGAATACACGACCGAATCGGTACCTGAGCAGTCATTGAAGAAGGTGCTCAATTCGGTTCGAATGGCGGGTAGCGGGAAAAATCGGCAAGCTGGCCGAGTAGTTGTAGTAACAGATGAATCAAGAAAAAAAATGCTCGGCGCAGCCGGCGATTACAGCGATTGGATACATAACGCGCCCGTTGTGCTAGCGATGCTAATTTCCGAGGATGCAGGCCTGCGTCCTGGGTTTGATGTCGGTCGGATGGCCCAGAATGCCATGATCGTAGCGCATGCCGAAGGACTCGCGAGCTGCCCGGTCACTATTGTCCGCAATGATGACGCATTAGCGGCGATTGATGCGCCCGCAGGATGGATTGTCCATATGGCGGTAACTATAGGTATTGCAGCGAATAGTGAATCTGAGCGACGGTCTCATCCGAGAATTCCTTTCGATGAGGCAGTTTTTTGGGGCTCATGGCCAAAGTAGGCAATTTCTGTCACATACGATCATAGTATTGAAGATGTCGACACGGGCCTTAAGCGCGGTTGGCTGAAATATGTACTGCCTCCCTGGCGCAAATGGATAGCGCAGCGGGCTTCTATCCCGACGGTTGCAGGTTCGAGTCCTGCGGGGGGCGCAACAAAAAGATGACCGTTATGGTCCATTTGTCGTATACGTTGCAACAGTGTGAACACTAATCTTGACCACACAGGTGCCGTTACTGATAAAAAAGTTGATCTGAAGAGGCTAGAGGCAGCGGTAAAAGAGATACTCATTTCAATCGGGGAAGATCCGGAACGTGACGGACTGCTTAACACGCCGTCGCGCGTGGCTAAAATGTATGCCGAAGTATTTGCTGGACTTCGGGAAGATCCAGAACACCACCTTGAAGTTCAATTTGAAGCCGGACATGATGAAATGGTGATGGTCCGAGACATCTCATTTTACTCGATGTGTGAACACCACTTGTTGCCATTCGTTGGCCAAGCCCATGTGGCGTACGTGCCTGGGGAAGAGGGGAAAATTACTGGTCTTTCGAAGTTGGCGAGACTTGTTGAGGCTTATGCCCGGCGACCTCAAGTGCAAGAACGGCTCACAGGTCAAGTAGCGGACAAGCTCATGAAAGTGCTGAACCCCAAAGGCGCTTTAGTGGTTATTGAAGCCGAGCATCAGTGTATGTCGATGCGTGGTGTGCAAAAACCTGGGTCGCTGACAATAACTTCAGCAGTGCGTGGCTTGTTCTTATCGGACGCAACTCGCGCCGAAGCTCTGCAACTCATGAGCATGGGACGTTGAGAGCGAAATGAACTGCTCTCCAAACTCGACGATGGCTTGAGTTTCGCAGGTTTTAGATACTTAGCGGAAGCTGTTTGCGCACGAATCGCTGCGACATAATCATTAACGTCTTCCAATATTCAAAACCGGGAACCAAATCTTCAAGGGAAATTTGCTCAACGGTATCTTGTGCTTCGAGGCTCCCAGCGTGTAGCACACCCTTAATCTGTATTGATTTAACCGTGCCGGCCAACAACTCTAAAAATTCATCTATTCGAGCATCAAACACTGCATCTACTTCAGTTCGTTGCAGTACATAGTCAGCTAACGGCCGATCATCTCGAAGAAGGAAGACGCTAGTAATTTCACGGTTTAAATGACCTTCCCCATTGTCGTCCACTAAGCGTCGCGTTCCTAGAGGCACCAAATTTTTGGGTGCCGCAGTGAAGCCTAACTCCTCTTCGAGCTCACGAACTCCATCTGTCGGTTCCTCGCCGGCAGCTAAATGTCCTGCCGCGCTGATGTCGAACAGTCGAGGGAATGCGGCTTTGAGATGGGACCGTCGCTGCAGAACAACGACTTCTTTGGAACCTCGAATAGCTACTACCTGGCAGTGAAAAAC
>DMOB01000011.1:0-4627 GCA_003452475.1 Acidimicrobiaceae bacterium
CCGCTTGAGTCAGAAAGCCACCAGTAACCTCGTTCTCGTCTCATCTCCTCAGCTGCAACAAATTCCGCAGTTCCCCATGTTATGTCCCGATCATTTTCTCTTATACTCGACTCGGTTACCTCTGCATCTACGCCACTAATGATGTAAAACTCGGCCCCTATGACGTAAGCCACTTTCTTTCCATCCGGAGAAATACGGGGATCATATACGCCTGAGTTTGTCGCAATTCTCGCTGGTTCGATTTGGCCTAGTTCTGATATGTACAAATCTCCTGCAAGCGCGAAAACAAACTTCCTGCCTGAAGCATCAGTCGAGTAATTGAGAATTCCAGACGCAGACTCGCGAGCTCTTTCTCTCCGTATCTTTTCAGCCGAAGGCAAATTTTCATCTGAATCGCCAAGGATCAGCATTGGATCAGCCAGCAACTCTTCAGTTCCAGTAGCGATCTCCATGGACCATAAGCAAGTCCTGGAATCCTCGGCTCCACGACTCCTCAAAAAAAGAACAAAAGCGCCATCTTCAGTTATTGAGAAACTTCGCGGTGTTCCGAGCGTAAACCGCTGAGTTCTCGCGTTTTGCCTAGGAAAGCTGTCGATCACATGTCAGACCGTACCTGCCCCAAGCACCGGTTAACATAATATTGTGGTTCTTCCTTCCCCTCATCTCTTTGACCCTCTTCCTCCGGAACGAGAAAAACTTTGGATGCGCTATGGAGGAGAAGACAAAAAACTCTTTGTCAACTTAGTCGGGCTTTTCATGTCAGAGGTGCGGCTTGATTACTGCAAAATCGATTTAAAGTTCCGCCCAGAACTCCTTCAAGCCGGAGGATTTGTCCATGGTGGGCTCATAGCCACATTGATGGACACAGCATGCGTACCCGCAGTTGGTAGCGGCTTTGCCGAACGGCGCACCTACAGCACCATTGATGCGCACATCCAGTATCAAAGTTCAACAAAAGATGAAGATCTTGAAACTGTTTCTTGGGTCACGAGACGGACAAAGACTATCGTGTTTTGCGAGTCCATTGTTGCTTCAACATCTGGACGCACACTTGCCAAGGGCGCTTTTACATTTAAAATTTAAGAGAAGCTGGTGCTACGTTACTGGAATTAAATGCGGGACTTGCTCTCTCATAGCATCTAGGACTTCCCCAGCGCTCGGATTCACAAGCACCGTTGTTCCAACGCTCAAGGTCGGAACAATTTCGTTACCAGAAGCATTCGCGCGGACGAAGCTAGCGGCGTCTGGTTCTTCCCAAATGTTACGATATTCGATAGGAATGTTCGCAGCAGAGAGTTGATTCTGCAGAGACATACAAAAACCACAACCAGGTCTCCAATAGAAAGTTAGGGACTTTACTTCAGAATTTTCGGTCAACGTCCAGCCGCTTTCAATGTCTCGTATATTTTTTTACAATCCGGGCATACGGGAAAACGCTCCGGATTCCTACTTGGCACCCATTTTTTGCCGCACAAAGCTGTCACAGCTTCTCCTGTTACAGCAGATCGCGTCATCGCTGTCTTATCAACGTAATGAGCTAAGCGCTCGTGATCGCCGTCATCAAGGAAATGCTCAGTTGTTTCGTCGAGCACTGTCCCATCGTTCATAGCTTCGCCTTACCTCACAGATTGTTTACAGGATTATTACTACCTGTTCGCCAAGAAGTAAGTATGGTGCGTCGCAAGCGTGATTACGACTAAATCCCAACTTTTGAAGGGAGACACCTTGAACAAAAGAACTACGAGGTCAGCTTCCTTAGATTCTAAGACCGGATGGGGCGTGGTTTTAGCAGCAGTAATATCAACGTTCGCTGCTTTCGGTGTTACGTACAGTTTCGGGGCGTCCTTCACTGCGATTCGAGATGAGTTCGGGGTAGGCAAGGGTCAGGTAGCACTTTTTTTTGCGATTACTACATTCGTTTATTTTATTTTGGGTATCTTTACTGGTCGCCTAGCGGATCGTTTTGGACCGCGCCCAGTACTTCTTTTTGGAGCCGGTTCGATTGGAGTAGGGCTCCTACTTACGTCACTCGTGAACAACATTTGGTTGGGTTATTTAACCTACGGAGGTGGAGTTGGTATCGGAGTGGCCTGCGCTTATGTGCCGATGATTGCAGCGGTAGGAGGCTGGTTCGAAAAGAATCGAACAAAAGCACTCGGTTTTGCAGTAGCGGGTATCGGAATAGGAACTCTTGTAGGCGCACCTGCATCTAAATTTCTTGTCAATACTTATGGTTGGCGAACCAGCTTCGTTATTCTCGCTATTACCAGTTCTTCTTTACTAGTCCTTGCTTCTTTCACTGCGCACAAGCCACCAGTATCAAATACTGGTCAGCCAGCGCCTTCACTGAAAGCCTTGCTGAAAGATGGCCGGTTTATCTGGCTCTACTGCTCAATGCTTCTATTGAGTTCAAGTTTATTTATTCCAATGGTGTACCTCGACGACTACTTGGAGTCTCAAGGAGGCTCTGGCGGGGCGTTTCTTATCGGAATAATCGGTGCGACATCTGTGATCGGTCGCTTGGCTCTCGGCACGATTGCTAACAAAATAGGTTTATCGCGTCTCTACATTCTGGCTGTCGTGGTTCTAAGTTCAAGCTACACATTGTGGATAATAGCAGGATCTAGTTACACCATTCTCGTTATTTTCACAATCATTATGGGGGTTTCTTATGGGGGTTGGATCGCCCTATCGCCCTCGATAACCGCCCAACTGTTCGGCCCTGTCGGGCTCGGTGGCGTTTTGGGAGCTCTCTACACCTCAGCCGGTATCGGCGGTCTCATAGGCCCTCCGCTGACCGGCGTCATAATTGATAATCGCGGTTACCCCTTCGCCATTTCGATTGTCATGATCGTTGCTTTTTGTTCATTACCGCTTCTCGTAAAAGCACTACGCGCAAAAGCTCCTGAAGGAAAAGAAACATTTGATATTCCGGTTACATTTTTTATTTTAGATTTACTCAGCCAAATCACTGAAGATTATGACAACAGCCAAGCTTCTGAGCACGCTAAACCATCCAAATCGCTCTGACCGCAAAACGTTATGCGTTGCTCAACGTTACTCCAATAGATCTACAAGTCTTCAGGACCGAACACTGCATCGAAAGCTTCATCCGCTCTTCGTTCATCATTTCTGTGAATAAACATTTGCCCAGCATGATCAATGACCCACCGAATACTTTCTTTTTCTAGATACTCGCACAAGTCCACTACCGATTCGATGGACATTTCATTCAG
Source organism: Acidimicrobiaceae bacterium (assembly GCA_003452475.1). Taxonomy (GTDB): domain Bacteria; phylum Actinomycetota; class Acidimicrobiia; order Acidimicrobiales; family Poriferisodalaceae; genus UBA9040. The sequence goes on from DMOB01000011.1 coordinate 3,237, forward strand.
TTCATAAGACGGTCCATCTGTCGCAACAACATCAAACAAATCAACATCTTTTGCTATGAGTCCCGCTTTCATTAAGCCTCGTTGAAACGGAGAGACTTCTTCAATGACTGATTCGCCCTCAACCTCGTCGACTAACTCCCCATCGATTACCTCGGAGTTTCGACTTACAAGTAATTCTGGCTCGTTCGGATCTTGCGTTGAAATCTCATGACCTTCTTCGCTGTTGGCTTCTAAATTCGGATCAGGCTTCGACATACCTAAAACGATAGGCGGATGGTGGTCAGAAGCGACTTGTCTTCTAACCTTCAAGTAATGCCGGTTGGACCTTTCGAATCTCTTCTTCTGCTTTCCTTTGGTGGCCCCAATGGGAATGACGATGTAATCCCATTTTTAGAGAACGTGACACGCGGACGAGACGTACCAGCGGAACGCTTAAAAGTCGTTGCACAGCAATACGCTATGTTCGATGGCAAAAGCCCAATAAATGAACAAAATTTGGGTCTTTTGGAAGCTTTGAAAGAGGAAATAGCTAGAAGAAACTACTCGCTCCCAACCTATTGGGGCAATAGGAATTGGCATCCGTTTCTTACTGACACGGTTCAGGAAATGGCAGCAGATGGCCATCAGAAGTCCGTATGTCTTGTGACATCTGCTTTCAGTTCCTATTCGGGCTGCCGTCAATATCATCAAGATCTCGAGAATTCTCTCGAAAAAACAGGCAACCAAATTGAGATAACAAGAGTCAGAGTCTTTTGGAACCACCCAGAGTTTTTAGGTGCTGTAGCAGAACGCTTAACCGAAACCTTGTCTGACTCGAATCTCCCACAGAACGTTCGAGTTCTCTTCACCGCCCATAGCCTTCCTGAGTCGATGAGTGCCGCGTGTGACTACACGGAGCAGCTCAACGAAGCATCAGAGCTGATCATGGACCTGGCATCTTTGTCGGGTGAAGCTGAGGTTGTGTACCAAAGCCGCAGCGGACCACCTCAGATTCCTTGGCTTGAGCCCGACATTAATGACCGCCTGAAAGAGCTGGCTGAACAGCAAGTAGCAGACGTAGTTGTTGTTCCTTTGGGTTTTGTTTCAGATCATATGGAGGTCCTCTACGATCTCGACACGTTAGCTGCAACAACTGCTCAAGATCTTGGAATTAAGCTGCACCGGGCACACACAGTTGGCACTCACCCTCGCTTTATAGCAATGTTGATCGATCTGATCGAAGAGGCCGCTGGGATCCGACAGGACCGCCCCGCCATGGGTGCCTGCGGTCCAAGACCAGACCAATGTGCTTCCAACTGCTGCCCGCCGCCAGCCCGAAGGCCCACAGCCCGCTCGTAGAACTTTTAAGCGTTATCGGCCGTCGCAACTAGAAGACTTTTTAGGTTGGTAAG
>DMOB01000318.1:0-3178 GCA_003452475.1 Acidimicrobiaceae bacterium
CCCCTGAAAAGCCATCATTAACTGATGCGCTGCCAGATATGCCGGCACGTCTTCTTTGCTTCCACCAAAAGCAGAAAAAAGGGCAATGTTAAGCTCGTAAACGCTTTCCTTCCCCTCTTTGTCGCTGCGCAGCGCTGCATAACCGCCTAGGTGATGTATTCTGTTGATCAGTTCTTCGATGTCTTGATGAGGCACTAAGCCCTCAAGCGGTCTCAATCCGATTCCATCATGGGATGCGATGAAATTTACAAAACTGCAGCCAGGCGGTGGCTCGCATAGCTGCTCGGCCCATAGCCCTAGGTATCGCCCGTTGTTGAAGAGGTAGCTGTATAGCAACAGCGGAGCCAAGCTAAACTGATAGATCAAATGTGCCTGGTCCTGAGAACCAAAATAGCTGATGTTTTCTTCGTGCGGCACATTGGTTTCTGTGAGCAGGAATGTACGCGTTTGCATTTCGTCAATTAGTGCGCGCAGCACCCTCACTACTGAATGGGTCTGCTCTAAATTTATGCTACTGGAGCCTAATTCTTTCCAGACATACGCAATCGCGTCTAACCGGATAAAACGCGCACCTCGAGCGATGTACGAAAATAGCACGCGAACAAATTCGCACAGGACGTCAGGGTTGGCAAAGTTTAGATCAATCTGATCGTCGCTGAAGGTCGTCCATACTCGTTTGACACCCTCGTATGTATGAACGTCTGTAAGCAGTGGAGAATTTCGCGGTCTCACCACGTGCTCGAGGCCAATTGTCGACTGTAGTTCATGAAAATAGTTACAGCCAGGCTCTCTCCCACCAATGAAATCGGCGAACCACAGGTTCTCTCTGGAGCAGTGGTTTATAACTAGGTCGAACATCAAATCAAAGTTGTTGGAGATCGTGTCGATATCCGCCCAACAACCCAGATCTTCTCGGACAGACTGATAGTCAATAACTGCGAATCCGTCATCCGAGGAGGAGGGGAAAAACGGCAGTATATGTATTGTGGATATGCTTTGGCTGAGATGAGCGTTGGCAAAACGCTCAAGTGCATTTAGCGGTTTGCTTGACCCATCGCGGATACTGTCGCCGTAGGAAATCAGCAGGCGATCATTTGCAGAAAGTAAACTTGGATGTCGCTCTGCGTCGGACCGAGAGGCAAATAACTCTCCCTGGGCTATAGCAGACAGTCGTTTGGCGAGATAGCTTGCGCCCCCCTCTCCGTAAAGGACTATCAGATTCTGCACAAGCGCATATTGGCTTTGTGACATGTGACTGGTAGTTGTGGTCGCATTAGTCGTTGAACTTTGTTCGATCATGCCGGTGTGATTTTCATGTTCCTTCAGCCAAGAAGCAAAGTGGTTGATGTCAGCCGTTTAGTTTTTTTGCCGATAGAGAAAAAACTGATTCTTTCCGACACAATGAACATAGGTATTTATGGTCAAATCTCGGTTTAGTCCGGCAAACGCTTATGCCGAATTTTACCATGAACGATTCAACTTTAAACTTAGTAGCGATATTTTCGTTATCTGGCCGCTTGGTTTTGCCTCTACTGTCCCGACACTCCGTGATGATTTGATAAGGTTTTAAAATGGAGTTAATTGATTGGAGCGTTCTAGGACTGTATCTTTTTGCGATGTTGGCATTGGCGGGTTGGATTGGTCGCCGCCAGAGCTCCGGCACTGACTATTTTTTAGCAGGGCGTGGTATGTCAAACGGCAGCCTAGCCGCTTCGACGCTGGCGACTCAATGCTCGACAAATAGTTTGCTTGGCGCGCCTGCCTTCGTAGGTTTCACTCTTGGCGGAGGTATGGTCTGGCTGCAGTACGAGTTAGCAGTGCCTCTCGCTATGGCTGCACTAGTTTTTCTTATTGTCCCCGCCAGGCAGATGGGTGTGATTTCTATATACGAAATTCTGGAGCGCCGACTCGGGCGTGAGTCTAGGCTTCTCGCGAGCGGGTGCTTTCTTCTTTTTCGAGCCGTAGCAACCGGTGTCACTATCTACGGAGTAACACTCATCTTGGCTCAACTGCTCAACGTTGAATATGTTCTCGCGGTCTTTTTACTAATGGGAGTGACGCTCCTCTATGACCTTTTAGGCGGAATGCGCGCGGTAGTAATTAGTGATGTGCTGCAGCTAGTTTTGCTCTCCGTCACAGTTCTCTTCAGCCTGATGTTGCTTGGCGATGCAACAGATTGGTCGTTCTTCGTGGCCACGGAACGCACGGCAGTTCTGCGTAATGAATGGGGGCTGGATGGCGAAGATTATGGTTTTTGGCCAATGTCAATTGGCGGATTCTTCCTATATGCGGCTTATTATGGTTGCGATCAAAGTCAAACGCAGCGGATTTTATCGGCAAAATCAGATGGTGGGTCTCAGAGAGTTTTGTTGTTGAACGGCCTGCTGCGTTTTCCGCTGGTGCTCAGCTATTGTTTTCTGGGTTTAGGGCTTGCCGCGTTTTCATTGCAGAACGCCGACTTTATTCCGTCGCTGCCGCTAACTGCGGCGGGTGAGCCTAACTTTAATTTGGCCTTCCCGATGTATGTAATGGGCAATTTTGCGCCGGGTTTCGTTGGCCTAGTTATGGTCGGATTGCTAGCCGCAGCAATGTCCTCAATTGATTCCGCGATCAATAGTCTTTCAGCAGCTATGATGGAAGACTTTGTTAGACCGAAATGGCGACTGAGTGATAGGCAGGTATTGCAACTATCGCGACTTCTTACCCTGTTTTGGGGTTGCGCTTGCATCGCGTTCTCTTTTCAGGTGGAGCGCATTGCTCCAACTATATTAGAGGCGGTGAATAAAGTTGGTTCGATGTTTAATGGGCCATTGTTGGCCCTGTTTTGCGCTGCACTTTTATTGGTAAATGTGCCGCAGCGTTTCGCGCTCACGGGATTTGTTCTAGGGTTGCTGGCGAATCTCGGCATCGCGGTTACCGCGCCACAAATATCGTGGCTTTGGTGGAATGTGATCGGGTTTGCGGTAGCGCTAGGCTATACGCTCTCGGCGATGGCGCTTAGCGGAAGGGAGATAAATATGGCGCGCTATGGTTACCCGAAACTCGGGGGGACGATGAGCGCACTAATGGCTATGAGTGCATTAATTTTGGCGCTCTCCCTGATGCTGCAAATGGCGGCCGGTTGAGGCCCGTAGCTTCAGAGTGCAAACAAAGGCGGATTCCTAGTAATTGGCGCAAG
>DMOB01000132.1:0-4182 GCA_003452475.1 Acidimicrobiaceae bacterium
AGATGGACCAACAATCCAAGAGCCGCTCGAAACTGCATCATCGATGCTGCCCATTCCCGCGGTAGCTGCTGTTAGAGGATTCGATAATCGGCTCAGCTGATCATCAGTGACCTCTCCTGCGAAACCAAGCGGCGCAAACATCTTTTGATATTCCTCTAAAATCAGCTTCCCGTCTTTTTTGGCCTCTTGTTCGGTATCAGCTAAGTAGAAAGAGAACCCAAATATTAGATCAGCTCCAAGCTCAGTTTCTCTGCCCCGCTCGGCGAGCTTAATCTGCCACCGGCGAGCTATCTCCTCCGAAGCTCCACCTGAAGCAGCCCCACCACCAATGAAACCCTTGATCCCATTATCAATCATGAAATCAAGTGCACGATCGCTTGCAGAAACAACTGGTTGCCAACATTCAGTACTGAATTGCGGTTTAGGAACCAGTGTTAAGTCATTGAGTTCTTGACCACGATAGATAGCCCCCTTCGCAGGTACCTCGTAGAACCTTCCGTGATGTGAGAATGATTTTTCTCGGAGCGCCGCCAGAAGCAGCTGGACCTGTTCCTCGAACAACTCACGAGCATCTTCAGGGGTTGCAAGCGGATGTCTAAAGGCATCGAGCTCGCGCGAGTGGTAACCGCGACCAACAGCTAGCCGAACTCTCCCTTGAGTCAAGTTGTCAGCCATTGAGTAGTCCTCGGCTAAACGCAACGGATGCCAAGTAGGGAGAACATTAAAGCCACAACCAAACTTAATTTGTTTAGTGACAGATGCGAGATGAGTAGCTAAAAGTAAAACGTTTGGAATGCACTCATAACCTTCTCTCTGGAAATGGTGTTCAGCTAACCAGAGAGTCCCAAAACCAAGCCGATCCATGAGAACCGCTATTTTCTCTGCGCTTTGAAGCGGTGCAGCTAAATCCTTGTCTTCATAACGCCGATCCATCACCGCAGGGCCATCAAAACCCAAATGGTCGTGATGTACTTGCCCAACAAATAATGTACTGAAATCTTTAATCACAAAACCCCCTGCCGTAACAGTATTCGCCTTTCGATTAAAAGTGTCATTATTTTGGAAACGAATAACTTTTTGATGCTCACGCAGTAACGACAACCCGCTAATATTCGAATCTTTTGCTGGGAAGTTAAGGTTCATGTGATGATATGAACATGTCCGAATCTGAGTCCCGAAATGCTGTTTATTCAGAAGCAATGGAATGGTACGAAAATAATTGGGATCCAAACTGTTCGCTCGGGGACTGGTGGAAGCTGCTTGCTGAAGCTGGTTGGGCATTCCCAAGCTGGCCGACTGGGTTTGGTGGACGAGGTCTCACAGGGAAAGAAGCGAAAGCAGCGAAGGAAGCCCAAAGGGACGCTGAGGCATACGGCCCCCCAAACGGAGTTGCGACGTTTCTAGTTGCTCCGACGCTAATGCACTACGGAACCCCAGAACAGCAGCAACGTTACATGCCGGGCATCGTCAGCGGCCGAGACACATGGTGTCAATTATTTTCCGAACCGGGATCAGGTTCCGACATGGCTGGCTTGGCAACCAGAGCAGAACGAGATGGTGACGAGTGGATCATCACAGGTCAAAAAGTGTGGAATTCCGGAGCGCAATTCGCGAAGTATGGAATCTTGATAGCTAGAACAGACCCGCACCTTCCAAAGCACAAAGGAATTACTTATTTCCTGATAGATATGCAACAAGAAGGTGTAGAGGTCCGGCCGTTACGCGAAATGACTGGAGACGCAGCATTTAACGAAGTGTTTTTGTCTGAAGCAAGAGTTTCAGAAACCGACCGTTTAGGCGATCTCGGCGAAGGGTGGCGTGTCGCGATGACTACGTTGTCTCATGAGCGTGATCCCGAAAACCCAGGAATGGGTGATACACCTGCGTTCGGAGAGTTAGACCTAGCTTTACCGGTTCGTGAACATGCCGCAATCCAAGCAAATAAAGTTGATGGGTTTTCACTTGCTTTAAGTGGTGGTGTTAGCAAAATTCTTAACGAAATAATTGAGGAAACAGGTAAAGGGGAGAACCCTATTATTCGTCAAGAGCTAATGGGTCTTCTGGAGATGCGCCGTAACTCCAAATGGTCTGGGCAAAGAGCAGTAGCTTCGGTTAAAGCTGGGGGACAGCCCGGGCCTGAAGTATCTACACTAAAACTTCTCAGTTCGGAAATGGGAAGACAAATTCGAGATATTGGACTGAATGCGCTTGGAGCGGAAGGAATGCTGACAGGTGCGCACGCGTCGCACAACGGACTGTTCCACGCCTATTCGATGTTCACCCCTGCAATGTCAATAGCCGGAGGAACAGATGAAGTTCAAAAAAATATTATTGGTGAGCGAGTTTTAGGTCTCCCTCGTGAACCAGGCGAACAACAGCAACGAGAAACTAACTGGTCAGAATTACCGCACAGTTAAAACGCTCCTGCCGTCGATGTAAGACAGCAGCAAACAATATTTTGCGGCCGCCGAAACCCGAATATACAGCCCGCTGCGTATAGGAGTGTCGAGGGTTAACTGACGTGTGGCTATACTAGAGGCGTACGACCAAGTGAGTTGTTTATGGTTAAACGAAAAAGCTTTTCGGAAATGGATTGTCCGATCGCCCAGTGCCTAGAGGTAGTGGGCGAGTGGTGGTCTCCTCTAATTTTGCGAAATGTTGTAATTGGCGGGATGACCAGGTTCGATCAGATACAACGAGATTTATCAATAGCCCCGAACGTATTAACGGACCGCTTAGCAACGTTAGTTGAAGGTGGTCTATTGGAAAGAAATCAATATTCAACTCGTCCACCTAGATTCGAATATTTGGCTACTGAAGCGGGCAAAGATTTCAAAACAGTTCTCGATGCCATGTGTAACTGGGGCACGAAATGGGGCAACGTCCCGAAGTAGCTATTTGGAACTGGCTGTAACGCGATAAACAACAGGCTGAGCAAAAGCAGGTAACTGAGTTAAAAGTTTTGGCTGGTCTTGCTTTGGGAGACACAGCGCAAATATCACACCAGTTACAGCAACTACTGCCGACAAACTTATTACTAAAGTAAATGATCCAGTGACGTCGGCGATGACACCTCCGATTTGAGGCGAGATCATTTGACCAATGCCAAAGGCTAGAGTCCCAGCCGCAAAGCTAGGACCGTAATCAGCAAGCGAAGCATTCTGAACGAAATATAAAGTGATTGTTGCGGGAATCCCACCGAAAATGAGACCAAACCCCGCACAAATAATCAAGGTAGGGGTGAACCATCCTGGCAGGACTAGAAGGCAGCAGGCCCCCCAAAGAGCGAACGCTGTAGCTAAACAATTGCGTGGACCAAACTTGCCCACCAATTTCATTAATAACGGCCCGCCAAAAATCATAGCGATACCAAGAATCGTGAACGCGAGAGACGCGCGCCCGCTCGTCCAGTCGCTGTCATCTTCAAGCCGAGTTGTTAGGAAGCCAAGAACCAAAATGTACATGCAGCCAAATGAGGTATAAGCCAGCGTTATCGGTAGCCATCCCTTTAATCGTGCGAGGGCACCGAAACCACCGAATCCTCCTTTTGTTGGCGTGTCTTTTTGTTTATGTTCAACAAACAGAAAAGTTATTGCTGTGACTGTAACGGCAATGATTGCTTGGACTAGGTAGACGGTTCGCCAGCTGCTGGCACCTGAAAGTGATCGCATGAAACCGCTGAGTTGACCTGAAAAAACTACGCCGAGCCCGATGCCGGCGCCTGCCAACCCAACTGCAAATGCCCTCCGTTCAGGAGCTAATGCACCAGCTGCTATCACTGGTGAAGGGATCCAGATGCAAGCTCCACCGATACCACATAGAAACATGGCTATTGCTAGAGGAGTAACTCCTGAAGATACGGCTGCGAGACTTAAACCTGTCGTAGAAAATATAAGCCCGATTCGCATAATAGTAAAAAGTTTCAGCTTGCTTGTAGCGGCCGCTACGAGAACTGTGCCAACTAGATATGCACCGACGTTTATCGTCGATAGTGACCCAGCGATGGTGTTGGATACTTGTAGGTCATCTCTAACTGCGGGAAGTAGAACACCGTAGGTGAAGCGACCGAAAGCTTGAGCTACTCCAGCGCAGAGAGCGATGATGAAGACGGCAGCTAACCCCCGTGCTTTCATCGGCGACTAACATCAAATACGAGGGGCGCCATGAGGGGCTTAGTTAAGG
>DMOB01000053.1:0-5093 GCA_003452475.1 Acidimicrobiaceae bacterium
GAGGGGGCACATCGTAGTCATCCCATTCAGTTGGACCATATGCCAACTGTGAGGTCTTGACCTCAGTTGCATTATCCAACGGGAGCCTCCTCCGTGCTTTCATCTTTTGGTAAATCGATTAAATTTTCTGAATCGTCACCATCAGGCTTGTCATCGTCAGCATGATCATGGCCATGTGCATGACCTGCATCTGGGTCCGTATGTGGTTCCAAACTCCAGCCGTATATGGCTGCGACAAGGACCAAAAGCCCAATGCCAGTTAGCCAAAGAGTGTAAATAAGTCCTAAAGCTATTAGGGGAAGCCCAGAAGCTAAAACAATCGGCCAGTAAGACGGAGATGGCAGGTGAGGATGTTGATCACCTAGTTGTGCAATCGCGTTACCATCGGCCACTTTGCGGAGTTTGCCGTTCTCATCTTTTTGGTATTTTTTATGCCAAAAGTCATCCACATCAGTTACTACTGGCACGTAGTCAAAGTTGTGTTCTGGAGTTGGTGAAGGGATTGCCCATTCTAGAGTTCTTCCATCCCAAGGATCGGCTGGAGATTGCTCGATTGTTCCGGCTTTGTAGCCAAGCCAAGTCTTGACGATATTTATAGCAAAGATAATCATTCCAATTAAAATGACGAACGCTCCAATTGAAACCATCAAATTCCAGAAATCAAAACCATCTTCTGGGCCATACCTACTATGTCGCCTGGCCATTCCTTGTAAGCCTAAAATATGCATTGGGCCGAAGGTCAAATTAAAGCCGACTAGAACGATCCAGAAATGCCATTTACCTAATGTGTCATTCAGTTTGTATCCGAATGCCTTCGGCCACCAATAGTACATTCCAGCGAACAGCCCCATTAGAGCGCCACCAAATAGTACGTAGTGAAAGTGAGCGACAATGAAATAGGTATCAGTTTGCTGTGTGTCCGCTGGCGCCACCGAGTGCATTACTCCCGACAAACCGCCAATCGTAAACATAGACACGAGTGATATTGAGAACATCATCGGAACGGTAAAAGTGATTTTGCCGCCCCACATCGTGGCTATCCAGTTCAAAATCTTAACACCTGTCGGGACCGCAATAAACATGGTAGTTGCCGAGAACGCTGCAACGCTCACCGGTCCAAGCCCGGATACAAACATATGGTGAGCCCATACGCCCCAGCCCATAAATCCAATGGCAGCGCCAGATATTACAATCACCGAATAGCCAAAGAGCGGTTTACGACTGAATACTGGAAGCGTCTCAGAAACGATACCAAAAGATGGGAGTATTAAAATATAGACTTCCGGATGCCCAAATATCCAAAATAGATGCTGCCAGAGAAGCGGATCAGCACCCATGCCGACATTAAAGAAGTTGGCATCAAATGTTCTGTCCATAGACAAAAGCACCAAAGCAACAGTTATGACAGGTAATGCAAAGAGTAACAAAAACTGAACTACCAGAATCATCCAAGTAAAGACCGGCATGCGAAGAAGGGTCATCCCAGGGGCCCGCATATTAATAATTGTGACAATCAGGTTTATCGACCCGACTAACGACGCAATACCAGCTATCTGTAAACCTAACGCATAAAAATCCATACCTGCGCCGGGACTAAACGTCACGCTGGTATTTGGAGCGTACGCAAACCAACCACCATCAGGTCCGCCACCAAGAAACCAGCTTAGGTTGAGGAAAATACCACCAAAAACAAAAATCCATAGTCCTAGGGCATTCATCCGTGGAAACGCTACGTCCCGGGCACCAATTTGGAGAGGGACAATGTAGTTAGCAAATGCCGCTGCAAGTGGCATAACCACGAGGAACACCATTGTGGTGCCGTGCATTGTAAAGATTTGGTTGTATTGATCAGCAGTTAAAACTGTTCCATTTGGAGTTAGGAGTTGGCTTCGTATTAAGAGCGCTTCAATACCACCCCACAAAAACCAAAACATTGCGACTGCGCCGTACATGATGCCGATTTTTTTATGATCAACGGTAAAAACCCAAGCCCTCCAACCTTTTGCATTCGTTGGTCGAGCAAACGCGCCAGTAGAAGGCTTTGTCTCACCACTCTCAATTTCAAGGATTAGAGGAGGTTCCTCTGTAATCGCCATAGGTTGGGTCTCCTAGAAGCCGCTACGGGCGGATATCAGATCAGCTGGGCATCAACGGCGGTTTGCCGCCGAGGGTTTGTAAATAACTAACAAGGTCATCGAGTTCAGATCCGTTCAGGATCTCAGCAAATGACATCATTCCCTGCCGATTTTCTGGTCGGGAAGGTTTTTGGCCAGGCGCATTCCGAACCCATTCGCGAAGATCAGCAACGTTAACTGACTGGTCCTCGTTATATAGCTCGAAAAGACTACCCCCAAAAGAGGTGCGACTCATTAGATGAGTCAAGTTGGGAGCGACACCGGAGGCTAAATTAGCGTTGCCGCCTGCTGCACCTTCATAAACGCCGTTTATGACATGGCAGCTGATGCAATGAACACCAAACAAATCATACCCTCGTTTAGCAGTTTCATCAGTTGGTATCGTCGACTTGGCCATCTGGCTTTCCTGCCAAATTTTATAGTCAGCAGGTTCTAACGCCACAGCCCGTATTTGCATATTTGCGTGGCTTAAACCACAGAACTCTGTACATTCTCCATAAAAAATTCCCGGTACTGGCGAACTAATTCTCCAATGATGAACTCGTCCCGGTACCGCATCTTTTTTACCATTCAATTGCGGAATCCAGAATGAATGAATTACATCATTAGATGTAATCTCAAGATTAACTTCTTGACCGACGGGTATCACAATTTCATTAGAGGTAATAATGTCCGATTGGCCATCTTCGTCTAGGTCGTAGCTAAATTGCCACCACCACTGTTGACCAGTTACCTGGATCGTTGGCCCGTCGCCTTTGTCATGTAAATCAAACACTGAAGGGATGGTCGCAACTGCTAGAAATAAAAGCATTACTACGGGGATAAGAGTCCATGTCAATTCAGCTTTTTTATTTCCGTGTATCTGCTCTGGAAGCTCATCAGGATCATCGTCATGCCGAACTCGAAATTTGAAAATAACAGCAATAACAGCTGCGCCAACAAAAAGTCCAACTGCTATTGCCATCCAGGCCGACAGGCGCATTATCCCGTCTATGTCCTTAGCATTTTGCCCTACAGGTTTTAGAGGATCTAGACGCCCTGAAGCACAGGATGAGATGAGCAAAAGCAGTGTGCCGAGAAATGCAAATCGTAGATTTCTGTTGCAGAAGAATCGATTTTGAACCATATCAGTGTCGTGAACCTCGTTAGCAAATTTCCGCTTCTTTAGAAGCTTGGCCGACTCAACGCGTTTATGCCAGCCAGACATTACCGAACCTCAATCCTAGCGGGATTAGAGGCTTGAGAATGCTCTTCGTAATCAGTAGCTTCAGACTCGCTCTCATGCTCTGTGTCTTCATCGTGATGCTCTTCGTGATGATGAAAGTCTCGTTCACCAATCGCAGCCGACGCTATACCGGCAACAATTAGGCCTGCTCCGGCTACTACTAACGCCGTAGCAACAATAGCTCGCCGAATCTGCGGCTTAGCGTAAAGCACAAATGCGAATGCCAGTACTAGCGATGAAAGCCCTAAAGCAATCCAACTCGCATTACTTTTGCTAGCTGCCAAAAAGACTCTCGAGATGAGCAGAACCGGAATTGCAATACTCAACGCCCCATATAGAGGAATTTCGAACGGAGCAATTAATCTGTCTCTCTCAACAGCGTTTGCAACCTGATCTTTCGAAAGCCGGTCGGCCCAAGCGCTTACAGTCCATTCGACCGAAGCGGTAATAATAGTTGCGAGCCCAAGAATTGCTATAAATCCATCTGTTGTCAGGCCGACCATTAAAAGTCCCAGACCGAAAGCTGACATAACCGGCCAGTAAGCAGGAGTCGCCGGGTAGGAGTGAGATCGCTCACGGTCTATAGAGTCATTGTCCCCTAAGGACAACGCCAATGCAGTTAAAAGTGCAAAGGCAGCAGCAGCTGTGCCTAGAACTATCGTTCCGAACATCACCACGTGACCGGTCTCATCTAGACCAGTCACAATTCCGAGTATTATTGCTGCCGCTGCGGCCACCGCTATGCGGCCGGCGAAATATCTACTTGCTATGCCGAGCATCGTTCTCCTACTTGACCACGTATACGGCGTACCAGGTAACAGTCCAAGCGACCGCTACAAAGTCCCAGAAAAACACTGCCGAGCCAAGTGGCGTGCTCCCATGCTGACCAACACTTCCGCCTACTGATCTAAGTCCCATCAAACCTAGATATATCAGACCGACGACTACTAGAGCCAAAGATAACCCTGTGGTTGCGAATGCAAGGTTTGGGTACTCCCCTGAACCTATTTCTAATTCCATTCGATTAAGGCTATAAATAACCATATTCACAAAACCGAGACCGAGCACAATTGTAGTTGCTATCGCCGTCCACGCATGGGCTGTGTCTCGTCGTCTACTAGCCCAGAGTGCCCAGTGAGCAGTAACTATAGATGTATACAAAGTGAGGAGAGCATAATCGAACTGAGGGTTAGGAACCTTCAATCCATTTAACCATTCGCTTCCAGGGTGAATACCTGAAGCGTGGCGCCTAGCCATGTACATACCTAAAGCGCCAGCAACCATCATTGCGGCAGCAGCTATGGCAAAACCCGTCGCCACAACCTGGGCCCTCGGACGCTGAGGTTCTCCCGAAACAAGAGTTGGTGTGTTATCAGCCATTAGACGCCGCCTCCTCAGCCTCGGCAATGTCCAATAATGGTGTACCTGAGCTAAGGTCCTGCAGTTCTGCAAGCTGTCCCATAGCAGGAGGGGAGGAAAGTAACCATTCCGGTGACTGTCCAGACCACGGATCGTCAGTGGCTTCCATTCCTTTTTTCAGAGTTATTGAAACAAACATGTTAAGTAATAAGAGTGCCACCCCAGAAAGCACTATCAGTGTTCCTGCGAGTCCAAGCGCACTGAATCCTTCAGCACCTGAGTCATCCACCAAATTTGAATATATTGAAGTCATTGACGGATCTTCATACACAAAATCAGGTTGCTCCGTAAGTAGCCCAGACAAGAATGGTCCC
>DMOB01000308.1:0-3047 GCA_003452475.1 Acidimicrobiaceae bacterium
GTGATCAATGCGTACATCGCAGAGTTTCTCGGCATCAATATGGATATGTTCTTTCGCCCAGCTCATGCGTCTATCCATCGTGTCTTGGCTAGAAATGACAGGCGTGTTGTCTCCACGCTTAACGAACTTCATCATCTGATGACGCCAGAAGACATTCTTAGCTATTAGAGATAGCAATGAGTGATGAACTCTGCCAATCTGTCATATTGTGGATGATGCATTAAGTAATTTGCTGAGTATTATCGCCTTAAAAAAATCGGGCGATAGGTCGTTCTTGGGTCAGAGTTCCGGACATGATGAATTCGGCTTATTTGGAGGTCATCAACTAGCGCAAGGCATTGCGGCTGCTTACCAGATGGTGTCAAAAGACCGAATTATGAACTCGATTCACGCGCTTTTTCTTCGGCCAGGAAACGGAAGCCAAGCGATTGACTATGAAGTTGAGTCAATTCGAGATGGGCGGTCATTCGCCCAACGCCGAGTGCGAGCAATGCAAGAAGATCGAAACATATTCGAATTGACAGCATCTTTCCAGTCCTTAGAAAGTAGCGAACTGATAATTTCTCCCGATTTTCCTGAAGGAGTGGAAGCTCCAGAGTTGTTGCCGACTTTCGCAGAATGTATTGAGCGCGTAGGTCCAATATTCGGTGAGGAGTGGTCAACGAGTGAACGCCCAGTGGAATACAGAATTGCTCATGCTCCGTGGGCGCCGACTGGACCTTCGGGTAAAGGCGGAATTGATTTTTGGTTTAAGGCGAAGCGGAGACTAGACGATGATGCTGCGGTTCATGCAGCGGTTATCGCGTACATGAGTGACGATTGCGTATCTGATACTCTTCTTATTCCATTTAACAGAACCTGGGGAACAGAAGGGACAATGTGCGTTAGTCTGGATCACTCGATGTGGTTCCATCGACCAGCTCGAGCAGATGAGTGGATATATGTAGAGCAGTGGCCTTCGACTGCACATGGATCAAGAGGCTTAGCTCACGCTCGCATGTGGCAAGATGGCCAGCTAATCGCTTCGGTCGCTCAGGAAGCTCTTTTGCGGTTTTAATTTTTAGTTGGAGAGGAACCAGTCCTTAATCGATTGCGCTGATTTTTCTAATGGACCGAAGCAGCCGAAATGCTTGCTTCCTTCAAAAGGATTAATTTCCCCTCTAGGAAGTCGAACAGCGATAGCTTCGCAGGCTGACTGGAGAGGCTGTTGATCAGACTCAGTTCCAAAAGCTACTCGTGTAGGAACAGTAATCATTGGTAGTTTCTCCCAGCCATCTTGTAAATATTGTTCAAAAGCACGTGCTTCGAGAATTGGGTCGCAGCGGAGTTTGATCTCGGCGTTGGGTTGTTGTTCAAATCCGTGCTGAACGTATGCTGCTAAACAGGTTGGGTGTAGTTCATTTAATGGTGAACGACTGCCGTATCTTCTAATTACTTCGTTCCGTGAAGGAAATACTGAACGACGACCTTTTGCGGCTTCTATGAAATCAAAAGAGCCGGCTGGGCGTTCAACTTCGCGTTCGAAGATAATAGGTTCGTACACCCACGCTTTCTCAAATGCGTGAGGGCGTTCCAAGGTAGCGAGCAGACTCGTCGCTGCTCCCATTGAATGGCCGACAACCCAGGCTTCAGATAAGTCTAACGCATCAATTGCGGCTACTAAATCAGCAACCATGCAATGGTCGTAAAATTGCGCTTCAGGTGAGGAGCGAGCGGATCCATGGCAGCGAAGGTCAACCCCGATTGGTCGAAAGCTGCTGCCGAGAAGTTCCATTACTGGCTCCCACATTCTCGAAACTAGACCAGTTCCGTGAACAAAAACAGTTGGATGACCCGGTCCGCCGTAATCATGTATGGCAACTTCAATACCATCGGTGCTAAAAATTTTGTCGGTTGATGGTTCGCGCATTCCTGGATCCTTATGCAACTATTTTTGCTGTTCGAAAGTCCAGTATTTCAGTTGCGCTAAACCCGAGCTCCGTCAAAATTTCATCGGTGTGCTCACCTTTACCGGGTGCATGTCGCTCGATGCTGGTAGGAGTAACGCTGTATCTGGCTGGAGGACGAGCGGTTCGAGTCCTGCCGGCCGTTGGGTGAGTCATTTCGAGTATCGTTTCGTTATGGAGAACCTGCGGATCATAAAAAATCTGCTCTCTTGATATGACCGGTGCGCATGGAACATCTGCTGACTGAAGAGCAGCAAGAGCTTCTTCAGTGCTCATTGACTGCAGTATTGAAGCAAATTCCTTTCTCTGGGCGGCCGAGTTTTTGAGCCGTGCGTCTCGAGTAGCAAACCGGGGGTCATCTGCAAGTTCAGGTTTGCCAAGGACTCGGCACGCGCCTTTGTATTGCTCGTAATTCACCCAGTTAACTGCGATCTGACCGTCGGAAGTACTCCAAGGCTCGTACCAGTCACTGTATGTTGGAGTGGGTTCAGCGTCGGGGACCGCTTCATTCCAGAAGACTTCGAGCCACATCCAGTGGAGCATGCAATCCATTAAATTTATTTGAACATGTTGACCTCCCACTCCATTCGATCGTGCCCAAAGGGCCGATAAAACGGCGTTAACTCCTGTCATGGCAGTGGTCTTGTCCGCTACGACAGCTTTAACGTATGTTCCGTTTTGAGCTTCGGTCATCCCGGACATTGCTTGAATGATTGGGTCGTAAACTGGTCTCCCGGAGTATGGTCCGTCGGGACCGAAGCCAGAGACAGACAGATAGATCAGTTCCGGATTAATTAGCTTTAAATCTTCGTAGCCGATTGATAGGCGCTCCGCCACCCCAGGCCTAAAATTTTGAATAAAGACATCGGCGGTTGAGACAAGCTGCTTCAAAATACTGCGACCTGTGTCTGTTCGAATATCAAGGTCGAGACCTCTTTTGTTTCGGTGCATCTGAACCCAGCTGCCCGACTGATCACCGACTAACGCCCCAGTGATCCTCATAACATCAGGGACTCCAACTTTTTCGATGAGGATTACGTCTGCGCCTTGTTCAGCTAAGTGAGAGCTAACCCACGGCCCAGCGACGGCTCCAGATATGTC
>DMOB01000076.1:0-3964 GCA_003452475.1 Acidimicrobiaceae bacterium
TATATACGTCGGGATTACAGCAGTGCCGAGTTCAATTTCAGGAACAGCCATTCCGACATGACTCAGTGCCAATAAAGCGTCAACACCCATAGGCATTTGGGGAACCCAGTAAGAGTGAAAACCATCTGCATGAGCTAATTTCGCATCCATTATCAGCTCTTCTACATTAAGCAATTTCCCAGCCGGGCCCCGAAAAATTCCTATTTGCATAACGACTCCCCTACCAAATTCACAAGCAATTCATTTTGCCACATGCGAAACTATAAATGCCAAGGAGAGCCAATGTTGAGCAAAAATCAAATTAGCGACTACGAACGCGACGGGTTTCTAGTCCTACGTCAACAGATATCCGAAGCTGACATACAGCGATTAGAACGCGGACTTGAGCGAAATCCGCCATTGGATGGGACTCTATATGACGCCACAAGGCTGACTTATCCTGAACCTGGCAGATATACCCTCGCAAACAACTGCCTTAAGGATCCAGATCTAAGTTTTCTAGCCGAGCACAAGTCAATTATTCCACCGGTAACTGAATTGCTCGGCGGCGAACCTCGACTAACAGCTTTTGTCATTTACGACCGAACGCCAGGTGGTTCAAGTATCCCAGGTCACAATGATTACAAACGTTGGCGTCCGGTCGGGTCTTCCATGAACTGGCTGTTCGCAATTACTCCATTCACTGACTTCGATTCCAAAACAGGACCCCTATTTGTCGCTCCCGGTTCACACCAGTTGCAACGGATTACCAACAACCACGAGCGCCCGCTAGCCGTCGCCCCTCCCGTCGCTCCCTCACCTTCCGCTTATATAGACCCAATTCTTAAACGAGGCGACCTTCTGCTAATGAACATGCACTTGTGGCACAAGGCATCTGGCAATTCATCTCAAACACACCGAGTAGGTGCCTTTAACAAATACTGCTCTTCAGATGCCCCTCCCGCTACCGGATATTTTCTATATGATGATGACGTTCATGATGCGCTATCACTTGAAAAAAAATCTCTGTTAGGTGTACATAGCAACAAACAAATCAAAACGACTCGTCTGCTTCTTACGCGAAAGCGGCAAGACACTGAGATTCTTTTGTGCAACGATCGGCATCACCAGTTGATACTGCCGGGCGGTGAAGCGATTCCCGAAACCGCTATTGCCGACTGGGACCAGGGAAATTTTGTGGCATCTCTGCACGCGGCGATCCGCTCGCAACTTAAAATCGAGGTGCCTTGGGTGTCTTATATCGGAGACTTCGCTGAGGCTGAAGGCCTTTGCCGGGTCTACGGCTACGACCTTAATCAGCTAGGATTTCCTGTCGAGTATGACAATGCTGTTTGGAAAACAATCCGAGAGATTGAAGCTGAAAGCAGCATCCTTAAATGGGGCTACGAACCTGCCGCACTAAACCTCTGGCTCGACCCATCTATCACCCGCGGCAAAGCCCTAACGCAAGCACAATGCCGAATAAACCAGTACGCATTTTGAACTATTGCTAGATTCTTCTCAAAGAGAAATACGCATTTCGGCCGTGGAGATAAAGCCCTAAGATAGGGCGAAACCCTCGTATCCGTTAGAAGCAATTTCGTTGCAACGTTGCGTGTAGCTAGGAAAGCCACCAGCGTAAAGCATGAAGTTTTTTTCTTCACGACCTTCAATATTTTTGTTCACGCCCATGAACCACGAATCAGTTTTGCTCATCAATAGCCTAGAAACAGACTCATGAACATGCTCAGTCCAAGAATTCTCTGCCATCTCAGACGCCTCGACACGACCAATTTTGTTTTTGAAAATATAAGCAACGAAATCTGATACCCATTCAACATTTTGTTCTATGCACCTCGGCTGGTTACAAAACGTCGACGCGTTATGTGGACCTACCAAAGTGAACATATTCGGAAAACCAGAAACGCTCATTCCCAAATAAGTGCGTGGCCCTGAAGACCATTTATCTCTGAGAAGTTTTCTGTCCAAACCAACGAAATCAATAGAATTAAACGGACCCATAACCGCGTCAAAGCCTGTTGCGTAAATCACCAAATCAAATTCATGATCATATTGCGTTGTCTTAATTCCCCGACTTGTTATCGCCTCAATTGGTGCTTCATTTAGATCAACAAGAAGCACATTCTCCTGGTTGTACACCTCATAGTATTTCGTTTCCATCGGCACACGTCTAGTACCGAATCCATGATCTTTAGGAACTAGTTTCTCTGCTATTTCCGGATTATTTACACGTTCGCGAATTTTCTTTTCCACAAACTCACTGAGAGTCTTATTTGCATCTTCATCGACCAAAACGTCCCGAAAATTTCCCATCCATATTCCAAACCCTGGCGAAGCATAGAGTTCTTCATAAAATTGGTTTCGTTCTGCAGCTGTGACGTCTAACGCTTTTCGGGAGTCCGCTGTATGGATGAATCCAGCAAATGATGATTTGCACGTATCAAAAATATCCTTGTATCGATCTTTTATTAAAGACATTTCTTCATCGCTTATTAAGCCATTGTGTAAAGGAGCGCACCAGTTAGGGCTCCGTTGGAAAATAGTTAAATGTTCTGCTGATTTTGCTACCTCTTGTATCAGCTGCACCGCCGTTGCTCCAGTACCGATAACGGCGACACGCTTTCCATCGAAATCAATGCCTTCCGATGGCCATTCAGCTGTATGGAAAGAAGGTCCATCAAAATCTCCCATTCCCGGATAATCAGGAATTAGAGGTTTCGACAATATCCCGATTGCTGTTATCAAGATCTGGCACTCAACTCTAAAACCGTCTTCGGCCTCAACTTCCCATTTGTTAGTTGCATCATCGAATGTGCAAGAACGGACTTTAGTATCAAACCGAATATCTTCTCGTAGATCAAAGCGATCTGCGACATGTTGTAAATAACGCAGATTCTCTGGCTGCCCAGAAAATCTTTCTTTCCAATCCCACTCAGCGAGGAGCTCTTCGCTAAATGAGTAACCATAGGAATAACTTTCTGAATCAAAACGCGCCCCCGGATATCGATTCCAATACCAAGTTCCGCCTACGTCAGAACCAGCTTCGAGCGCAAGAACAGAGACACCTAACTCGCGTAATTTATGAACCTGATAGATTCCAGACACACCAGTGCCGATCACCACAACCTCATATCGATTTTTTTCGCTTGGGTCCCCATTAATCTGGCTCATAGGCTCACATTAACTGAGAGAATCATGTGCCGCGTGGTCTTGATACCACGCACTAATTAATTTTTAATGCTCGTAGTTACAATTGGCTTTGCTTCTTTCTGCTCCGGACAAGCGTCAGCTGTTCGGTACACAAGCGAGGGCAAAAAGTCTTGAAGCAAACAGCGGCAGAGAGACTATTCAATACGGTGCTAAGTCGTAAAATCTGAAGTGTTGATTAATCGTGCGATGCCACTTATTTCGCGACAGCTCGCTGTTGATTGCAGCCAAACCTGTTCCATATTTACTAAGTCGGACAGGCCTATGACCACACCGCCACAAAACGCGGTCAATGGATGCAGAGCTGTGCGGAGATTTCGTTTCAATTACCACACCGTTAATTGACGTTTCTTTCCCTTCGGTAGCTTCACATTTGACGCCCAAATCTGCAGTTAACCGCACACCGTTTTCTACATCTACAACTGAAATACGCTCGTACGACGTCCGCAAAGTTGTTAGAAGCGTTTCAGCAAGGCCTTCCCGACCCAAGGCCTTGTTCACAAATTTTATGCCTTCGACCGTCAAACTCGGCACCACCGAAAAGTTTTCTGGGAGCCGACTCTTCAAACTTCGTCCACGATGGTCGCGAAGCTTTACTTCTACAAGAGATTTCTGCGAATCCAAGTAAGTTCGGGTCCTTACTTTCCAGCGCCTCCTGCGACGGTGGGCCGTGGCACGAAATGATTCCAAATCCGCCGTATCAAAGTACCAAGATTCATATGCGAACGACCTCTTCTCAGTAATTTCTAAAGCAGCC
>DMOB01000010.1:0-6531 GCA_003452475.1 Acidimicrobiaceae bacterium
CGTTATTGGCTATGCACCTCATGTCGACGAGAGCCTAATAGATGAAGCATCTGTGTCTGGTTGTAATGAAGCATTAGCGAGATCAGTTTTTTTCCGGCGACTTCCAGAAATTTTGAAAAAATATGAATAACCAAAGCAGGTTAATTGAAAGACGGAAAAGCGTTCTAGAGAAAGGAGATCTTCGATCATCTGAGATTCCTTCTGAGCTATCGCGCGTTAATGATGAATGGCTTGCAGAACTATTCGATAATGCTGATGCAGAAAAAAATGGGATGGCATTAGTGGCCGTGGGAGGTTACGGCCGACAAGAATTAGCGCCAGGTAGTGATTTAGATCTAATCCTCACTTACAAAGATGGCTATGACGCTGACACTTTGGCAAACCAGATTTGGTACCCAATCTGGGATGAGGGACTTAAGCTTGGCCATGCTGTTCGAACAGTTGAAAGAAGTCTGCGACTAGCCGAAACTAATCTTGAAACTGCAACAGCACTGTTGGATGCTCGCCACATCGCAGGTGATTCAGTAATTACTGAAGAGTTGATTCGAAAGTCACGTGACCAATGGAAAAATCAGGCAAATGTTTATCTCCCTAATTTGTCGAAAGCGGTAAAAGAAAGACACCGGTCAGCTGGAGAAGTCGCATTTTTGCTGGAGCCTGATTTAAAAGCTGGACGGGGTGGACTCCGAGATATTCAAGCCATGAGGTGGCTGGCCCTTGCAGATATGGGAATCGCAGGAAATGAAGATGATGAGCGGTTAAAAGATGCACATAGGGTTTTGTTAGAAGCACGCGTTGAGTTGCATCGGCTTACGGGTAAACGTGGGGATGTACTGTTACTCGAAGAGCAAGATTTAGTCGCCACTGCACTGCAATATTCTAACGGTGATG
Source organism: Acidimicrobiaceae bacterium (assembly GCA_003452475.1). Lineage (GTDB taxonomy): Bacteria > Actinomycetota > Acidimicrobiia > Acidimicrobiales > Poriferisodalaceae > UBA9040. The sequence continues at coordinate 892 of DMOB01000010.1, forward strand.
AATTGATCGCGAGGATTGCTGCATCTGCGAGAGTGGTTGCGTATCTAAGCGATGAAGCATGGAGATTTATAGATACCAAAGCAGATGATGAAGAGAATACTGACATAGCAGTAGCGGGTTTGAGAATTAAGAATAATGAAATAGTCATTACTGGAGACCCTGGAACTGATCCGTTACTTGTCTTGCATGCTGCGCGTGCAGCTGCTCAACAAGGTGTGCCGATAGCTCGGAGTTCCTTGGAACGGCTTTCAGAGCGGCAAGAAGATCTTCCTGATCCATGGCCGCACGGAGCTAAAGAGCTTTTCGTCGAGCTATTGGGGAGTGGACAACAAGCGATACCTGTAATCGAATCTCTTGACTTTTATGAGGTTTGGACCCGACTGATTCCTGAATGGGAGCCGAACCGGTCGAGGCCTCAGAGAAACGTATATCACCGATTCACTGTCGACCGGCACTTATTAGAGACGGTCGCTGAAGCTGCGAGACTTACTCAACGAGTGCAGCGGCCAGATCTGTTGTTGCTGTCAGCTCTTTTGCATGATGTAGGGAAGGGATATCCGGGTGACCATTCAGAAGTTGGAATGAGGTTAATAGAAAAAATTGCTTTGAGGTGTGGCTTCCCGGATGCAGATGTTCGGATACTCGTCCGTTTAGTTGAGCATCATTTACTTCTACCCGATGTTGCAACCAGGCGCGATATCGACGATGAGCAAACTTTGGCTCTTGTCGCAGAAAGTGTCGAAAGTGTTGAGTTTCTTGAGCTGCTCGATGCATTAACTGAAGCTGATTCAATTGCCACAGGACCACTAGCTTGGGGGGATTGGAAAGCTAAGTTACTAGAATCTTTGACTAAATCGACTGCCCAATATATTTCTGGCAGCGGTATTCAGTTCTTAAACCGACGTTCTTTCGTTACCGAAGATATAGAAATACTAATGTCTGAAGGTGGAACACGAATAGCGGCCGAATTAGACGTGCTTACCATTGTTGCTCCCGATAAGTCAGGAGTTTTTAGCCGAGCGGCTGGCGCGCTGGCGTTAAGTGGCTTAGATATTCTGCAAGCAGATGCTTATTCAAGTGCCGCGGGTATGGCGGCATCTCAATTTCGCATAGCTAGCCCACTCGGTTCAAAAGATTGGGCACCCGTTATCGAAGATGTCAAAAGTTCGCTCGTTGGTCGCTTAGCAATAGATGCTCGCATAGCTCAACGATCAAAGGTGTATAAACGTCGATCCGCTTTAGCTGCTGTGGAGGCACCAACGACTATTGCGTTTGATACTGAACTTGCGACGGATGCGACAATTATTGAAATTCGGACAGAAGACCGGTTGGGAGTTTTATACCACGTGACTCGAGTGCTTGCGGAAATGGGATTAGACATCCGGTACGCCAAAATACAGACGTTATCGAATGAAGTAGTGGATTCATTTTACGTGACCGGCCGAGAAGGGCCGGCTATAAGTGTTGGTCATCAGGCTGAGATTGAGTTAGCCCTCAGCCACTCCTTATCCCAAATCGATTGAGAGTTGTGTGTAAATGACTTCAGAAAGAGTAACAGGCCAAGATCTGCTTCAATGGGCCGAAATGCTGTCAGGTATAGCTCGTACCGGACTTGGGTTTACTGAAAGTTTGTACGAAAAAGAGCGCTATGAGGAAATTCTCAAAGTCGCAGCTGAAATTCGTGGCCAGGTTCATGTTGAAGTAGATCCGGACTTAGTAGCCGATGAATGGATGCGCATGGTCGGTTCCGGAGTGGCGGGTTACGTTACGCCTAAGTGCGCTGTAGGTGCAGTCGTATCTAATGACGAAGGACATATTCTGCTCATTCAGCGATCCGATAGTGGGGTATGGTTGTATCCGACCGGTTGGGCTGATGTGGGGTACTCTCCGGTAGAAGTTGCGATTAAAGAGGTCTATGAAGAAACCGGTATCCAGTGTGAGCCGCTTTCTCTTATCTCTGTTGTAGATGGGATGCGTCAAGGGTTTACTCAGATTCCCCTGTATTCGATGGTCTTTCACTGTCGAGCTATTGGGGGTAAACTAGACCGACATTTGTTGGAGACGTCTGATGCTGGTTGGTTCGCTAGAGATTCGCTACCTGTTCCATTAGCGGGTCTTGAACGATGGGTGGATTCGGCATTTGCCGCAATTGATGGTATTTCGCGCGCCGTAACTTTTGATCCACCGCGATCTCTACCCTGGAACGAAAAGTAGAATTGAGAACAATTCTAAATAAATTTATTGCTCGTCTTGTTGTCGCAAGAACTGTTCTAGCTCATCAATCATTTCTTGTGGGTTGTCAGCCATTTCGCCTATTTCATCAGCTGCTTGTCCTGCCTCATGCTCAAGAATTTGGTCAGCGTATTGAGAGAGGTTCGGATCGCTAGCAACTAGAGCGTCTAATTGTTGTTCATAATTAGACGCAGCTATTTGCAGATCTGTAGCTCCTAAGGTGATACTCAAAAAATCGGCAGTTCTTTTTGCAAGTGCGAGCGCAGCTTTGGGCGAAGGAGAATGACCAATGTAGCTCGGAACTTTAGCCCAGAATGAGAGACTCGTGAATCCCTTTGAATGAAACGATTCATTTAAGACACCGACAATTCCTGTTGGGCCCTCGTAAGAGGATTGTTCGAGCCCTTCGTCGCGGTTAACGATTTTGTTGCTCGAAGCACCGATTACCTCTATAGGCGCTTGATGGTGTGTATCCGTCAGTAATGCTCCAAGAGTAATCGCCGTTTTAACGTTTAGCTCGCTTGCAATCGTTGTAAGCGTCTTCGCGTAGGTTTGCCAGCGTAATCTTGGCTCAATTCCCACCAGAGTTATCAAGGAGCGACCATCGTCAAGCTCTGCTATTCGGACCTCATTTGCGGGCCAGTCAATGTGACGCTCATCGCCTTCCAGTCTGACATTTGGGCGCAGGGAAGCAAAATCATAGAAATATTCCGGGTCTATTGATGCTATTAATTTGCCTTCGAATCTGCGGGTTAGATATTTAACGGCTTCGCTTGCTGCGTCTCCAGCGTCATTCCAACCAGTAAACGCTGCGAGGAAGATAGCGTCATGGACAATAGGTTTTTCTATCCACCGGAGATGTTGCACAATAAAAATGCTATCCGGTGTTGATTCAATCCGTACGATGAACCCTATGGGCAATAATAGAAAGTGAGTGCACAGCTTGTGATTGTAGAAATAGAGATCTGTACAAAAATTGATGATGAAGTGATAAATGCGTTTACGCGCCTGCTGCCACAATTGTCAAAAACATCAGAGTCTCCCGCTCACAAGGATTTAGAGGAAATTATTGGGCATTCTGCTTGCAATGTGTTGCTCGCTCGAGCGGAAAAGAAAATAGTGGGTTCGTTGACTTTGGTAATATTTCCGTTGCCTACCGGTAAAAGAGCATGGATAGAAGATGTTGTGGTGGACAAAAGCATCAGGGGTTTGGGAGTAGGGGAAAAATTGAATCTTGCTGCCATTAAAATTGCCAAAAAGCAAGGAGTCCGAACCATAGATTTGACTTCTCGACCATCTCGAGAAGCGGCAAATAGGTTATATAAGCGGCTCGGGTTTAAAGAACGCGCTACAAATGTTTATAGGTATGAGAGCTGATTGATGTCCCCTGAAGCTGAGTCTGAAAATGTTTACGAACTAGTAGGTGGAGAGCAATGGTTCCAAGATTTGTGTACCCGATTTTATATGAAAGTTGCTGAGGATGAGGATCTAAGGAAGCTTTACCCTAATGATCTTGAACCGTCGCGTTACTGGTTAGCGATGTTTTTGGCCCAGTACTGGGGAGGTCCTGCCCAGTACTCAGATACACGCGGGCATCCGAGACTACGGATGCGGCACATGCACCTTGAAGTAGGTATCCAAGAACGTGATCTATGGTTTCGACATATGAGAGCGTCTCTTTTGGAAGCAAATCTAGAGGTTGATCTTGAGAAAAAAATGCTCGACTATTTTCAGATGGCAGCGGATCACCTCATAAATAGCGATTAGCCATACAAAAAGTTACTTAGTACTTGTGGTTGGCGCTACTCTTCAGTCTCAGTCAAGGGGATTCGGTATATGGACCAAGATGCTTACGATTTAGGACTGCTGCTAATGCGGTCAACGCTTGGAATTGTGTTAGCTCTGCATGGTATTGCTAAATACAGGGGGGGAATAGCTGGTGTCGGGAAATGGTTTACCTCGGAAGGACTAAAACCGGGTTTATTGCATGCCCACATGGCAGGCTCGGCAGAAATAGGCGCAGGGCTAGGGCTAGCTGCTGGATTTTTTACTCCGATAGCAGCAATGGCATATGTAGGAGTGATGTGTGTAGCGGGTTGGGTTGGGCATCGCGATAAAGGATTTTTTGTTATTCGAAATGGATGGGAGTACACATTCGTGCTCGCTGCGTTAGCTGCATGTGTCCCTTTACTTGGTTCAGGCAAATATTCGTTAGATAACTTGATGGGCATAGAGTGGACCGGCGCAGGGTGGTTCGCAGTCACTCTTGGCGGCGGGGTTTTGGCCGCTGTTCTTTTACTCATACTCTTTTACCGCCCACCTAATAAAGCCGATTAAGAGGAGACTTTCCATACAATTGATCTCACTATGAGATGGTTATGTGAGAAGCGGTTGAAGCTATTAAAGTTTTCAGTCGTTTCGATTATCTCGCTGATCATTACCCAGAGTGCTTTGTGGTCAGGAATTGAGATTGGGCGATGGTCTCCGCTATGGGCTAATTTTTGGGCGGTGTCGATAGCATCTCTTCCTGCTTATTATTTGAACTACCGTTGGGTTTGGAACCTGAAGAATAGGGACTCAATACGGAGCGACGTGCTTCTTTTTTGGGGATTCAACCTTGTTGGCTTGTTTCTATCGACTGGAGCTATAGCAATAATCAGTCAAGTAGCGGATTCGACTTTTCTTATACTGCTGACCAATTTTGGCTCTTTCGGGTTGTTGTGGGCAGGCAAATTTATTTTCCTTGATAATTTTCTTTTTCGAAGAGGTACGTAGGGTGAGAGCCGAGCATCAAAAAGCAGCTCAAAGCTGCAGAGGTTTTATGCCTCATGAAGAAGGAATGGCCCTCTACCAGGCTGTGGCTGCCGTGGGCGCCAAGGGTCCCATAATCGAAGTTGGATCATATTGTGGTAAGTCCACGATATATCTAGGGTCGGCGGCACTTGAGATAGGGGCAACAGTTTTTACGATTGATCACCACCGAGGTTCGGAAGAAATGCAAGAAGGTTGGGATCACCACGACTCAAGTCTGGTGGATACGGAAACTGGACGAATGGACTCCTTGCCGGAGCTAAGAAAAAATCTCGAAAATGTTGGTATGGAGTCGACAGTTGTGGCGATCGTTGGAGACGCTCTAACAGTCAGCTATTTTTGGGAAACTCCATGTTCATTAGTATTTATTGACGGAGGTCATGGGCCGATACCAGCTCATGCCGACTTCGATAGCTGGGCGCCGAAAGTTTGTATCGGTGGTTTATTGGCGATACATGACGTTTTCCCCGATCCTAACGATGGAGGACGGCCTCCTTACGAGATTTATCTCAAGGCTTTGAACAGTCAGAGCTTTATAGATTATGCAGCTGTCGGGAGTCTGCGTATCCTACAAAAAATTGATTTGTAACATCTTGC
>DMOB01000341.1:0-159 GCA_003452475.1 Acidimicrobiaceae bacterium
CCAACTGATTCAATAGTCCTATGCATAAGACGTTTGAGGTCTTCATCTGGTTCGACGTCTGCTACTCTTAGATCCCCAGAGGATTCATCTACGAGATTACGCCAGACTCGTTGCAATAACCGGTGCGAGCCCACTACGGACTTAGTTTCCCATGGGCGA
>DMOB01000341.1:490-3581 GCA_003452475.1 Acidimicrobiaceae bacterium
CCATGGTTTTGACTTATCTAATGGCCCCATAAACATTTCATATAACCGCAATGTGTCAGCTCCATAAGCTGCATACATGTCATCTGGAGTAACTGAATTTTTTAGAGATTTTCCCATCTTTCCGAATACACGAGTTACTTGTTGTCCTTCGAAAGTATGGACACCATCATTTTCTTCTACATCTTCCGCTTCGACATACACTCCGCGACTGTCTTGAAAAGCCGCTGCTTGGATATACCCCTGATTGAACAGTCGCTTAAAAGGCTCCGGCCCGGAGACATACCCAAGGTCAAAAAGAACTTTGTGCCAAAACCGAGAGTAGAGGAGATGTAAAACAGCGTGTTCCACGCCGCCCACGTAGAGGTCAACGCCCCCAACTCCGCCGCCATCTTCACTCATCCAATAGCGTTCGACCTTCTCATCAACGAATCGTTCGTCATTTGTTGGGTCAAGGTATCGAAGATAATACCAGCACGATCCGGCCCATTGAGGCATCGTGTTGAGCTCTCTTTTGAATTGACGCTCACCAAGTCCATCACCAATGTCATAGGAAGCTAAAGTCCATTCGCTTGCTCTGCCTAAAGGCGGTTCCGGATCAGATTCCTCGTCTAAATGTCGCGGAGCCCAATCGATAAGGTCGGGAAGTTCTACAGGTAGTTGATCTTCTGGAACAGCTATTGGTATTCCGCTCTCGTCATAGACAATAGGGAACGGCTCACCCCAGTATCGCTGCCGAGAGAAAAGCCAATCGCGCAATTTATAGGTAACAGTTCCCTTGCCGCACCCGTTTAGCTCCAGCCATTCTCGAATCTGTGCTTTGGCCTCGGAAATTCCTAGACCATCTAAGAAGCCGCTATTGATCGCCGGTCCGTCACCAGTGTAAGCCTCACCGTCAAAAGACTTTGGCGGCTGAACAGTCCTTACAATTTCTATGTCATACTTTTTAGCAAAATCCCAATCACGTTGGTCTTGGCCTGGCACACTCATGACCGCGCCGGTCCCATATCCCATAAGCACATAGTCAGCAACGAAGATTGGCAACGACTCTCCGTTTACCGGATTGACACAGTTTGAACCTAGATATACGCCTGTTTTTTCTTTGTTCTCTTGTCTTTCTAGTTCGCTATGCTCTGCGGCCTGTTGCCTGTAACTCTCAACTGCTTGGACAGGACTCGCACATTCGTTTTTCCATAGCTCTGGTGTTCCAGCGGGCCAGTCTGCAGCAACCAAATGGTCGATAAGGTCGTGTTCAGGAGCAAGAACCATCGCTGTTGCTCCGAATAAAGTGTCCGGTCTGGTCGTGAAAACAGTAATTTTTTTGTCTATCTCAAGATCAAAACTGACAAGAGCTCCTTCAGATCTACCAATCCAGTTGCGCTGCATCGTCTTCACAGATTCAGTCCAATCAAGCCGGTCAAGATCAGATAAAAGACGGTCTGCGTAAGCTGTAATTTTCATCATCCATTGCTTCATTGGTCGCTTGAATACTGGATGATTTCCTCTCTCGCTGCGTCCTTCATTAGTAACTTCTTCATTGGCTAAGACGGTTCCAAGTCCTGGACACCAATTCACTGGAGCTTCACCCAGGTACGCGAGCCGCCATTGACTCAGCTCCTTACGACGGTCGGACTCGGACATTTCCTCCCATAGACGCCCATCAATAGTCTTCCGGTTTCCTTCTTCGAACAACAATTGCAGTTCATCAATATGTCTAGCTCGGTCTGACTCAACGTCGTACCAGCTATTGAAGATCTGTAAAAAAATCCATTGTGTCCAGCGGTAGAACTCTACATCGGTAGTTGCAATGCTTCTACGTTGATCATGACCAAGCCCTAAACGATCGAGCTGTCTTTGCATGTTCGCAATATTATTTTCTGTATTTTTTCGAGGATGCTCGCCTGTCTGCCTTGCATGCTCTTCAGCAGGTAGCCCGAACGCGTCGTAACCCATCGTGTGCAGAACATTGTGACCCGTCATTCTTTTAAATCGAGCGAACACGTCGGTACCGATATAACCCAATGGGTGTCCTACATGCAGCCCAGCCCCCGATGGGTAAGGGAACATATCCATGATAAAAATTTTCGGCAGATGAATCGAAGTGCCATCAGCCGAGCTTAGGTCTCCTGATGGATTACTTGTATGGTAGGTACCTTCCTTACGCCATTTTTCCTGCCATTTAGCTTCTATGACCTCAGCTAATCGGGCATCATACCGATACGGCAAATTCAGATCGGTAGGTTTTTTTTCTGGATGGGGGGAAGAAGTTGACGAGAGCACAGAGGTAAAGCATGCCATGTCCAGAGAGGTTTTTGTCGCATGAACAAAGTTCATTTTCCTTAAGCGAGACGATAGGCAAGAAGTCGAATAGCCTCTAGGTCATGTCAGGAATGTCTTCTAGCAGCCCAACAGGCGATTTTGTAACTCCAGATTATTCCCAATGGGAAGAGGCTGCGACTAAGGCTTTGCGCGGTGACTCGCTGAGCTCTATAACTCATCAGGCGATTGACGGTTTCAACATTAACCCGCTCTACACAGAACGCCATCACTCAATAGACCACGAACAAATCGGGCTTCCCGGAAAATTTCCCTTCACACGCGGAAGTAAGCCAGCAAACCAAACCGGGTGGGAGATAAGACAAAGCCATGATGCTCTGAATCAAGACGTAAACGCGACAATACTTTTAGATCTGCAACGCGGTGTCACAGGCATTACTCTTAAGAACTCTCCTTCTGAGATCAACGCTCTCGGCAGAGTTCTTGCTGGTGTGTACTTGGATCTCGCTCCAGTCCACCTGACTCCAGGTTCAAATCGTGAACAGGCAGAGGCTCTTTTGGACTTCGCGGACACTAAGGCCCTCAAGCGTCATCTAGTTAGGGGAAACCTTGGGTTAGACCCGGCTAGAAGAGCTATCCATCATCCGGAGTCTTCTGAAGACCTCGCCGAGGAAGTACAGGAAGTTGCAGCTTATGCTTCCATTCTCGCGTCAACTCACCCGAACGTAACGGCAATAGCAATTGACGCATCCACCTACGCCGACCTGGGAGCGTCTGATTCTCAAGAAGTGGGCACTGCCCTTGCTATTGGCTTGAT
>DMOB01000014.1:0-6936 GCA_003452475.1 Acidimicrobiaceae bacterium
CTCAGTAAGAAGATGGAGCCTATTCCGGCAGTTAAGAAGGCGAACTGCATGGCGAAAGCGGGTTTGCGGATCGCAAAAGAGCCAATGATTCCGACCCGCCCAATGATTTGCATAAAACCTCTAAAAGCAGCTGCTGATGCGGCCGTTTGTAGGGTTACGCCTGCGTCTACCATGATTGGAATTTGGTAGACCAAAAGAGTGCTGTAGGCGAACCCGCCGAAGCCATATGCAATGAGCATTCGTCGGACCAAAGGCATCTGTACTGCCTTTCTAAGCGCTCTCAAAGGCTGGGGTGAAGGGAGTGAGCCGGACGGAGATCGCCCCTTGGGTGCAAAAATTGCCGCGCTGATAGCTCCAAAAATTGCGAGTAAACAAAAAATTCTGAATGTTGAGCGCCAATCCGTAGTGGTAACTAAATACGCTCCGAGCGGTAAATAGATCGGGCTGCAAAAAGCGCCGATTGCAGTTAGGACAGCTATCGACTTGCTTGGATCGCTAGGCCGCAACCTAGCGGCTGCTGTAGTGGAGACATGATAGAAACCCGTGGCCATGAGGGTGCCGGCGCCAAGGCTGCAGATAATAGCAAATATCAAAGGTTGAGTCGCCCAGGTTCCCAGAAGCATCGTTAATGCTGCAACAGCTTGAATCGTGAAGACTGCCGATCCGCCCCATTTATCTAGGATGCGTCCTCCTAGCGGTGCGCCGAGACCGTTTATAACTTGAGCGGTAGCGAATATACCACCCAAGAACGTGAGCGACCAGCCCGTGTCTTGGGCAATGGGCGCTACTAAAATCCCAAACGCATAGAACCATGAGCCATAACAAGTGCAGGTCATCAGCCCGAGAGCAGCTATGGGACGCCATTCCTTGAAGCTGCCTGGCCTGTCGTGCATGTTCGGGATATTAGTTGCTTTAAGTTCGGGTAGTTTCTCGAAGGCTGAGAATCGACGCGTGGATTAGTGAATGTTTTTGAGCTTGGTAGCTTTGTGAGATCGGTGGGTAGATGAATTGGGAAGTGGTTCATCAAGAATAAATAATGAATAATATTGCATCCAGATGCATAAGTAGTATGATTTGAGACATGGAGCGAGCGCGCGTTGGAATCGTTGGTGCATCGGGTTTTACCGGTGCGGAACTAATGAGGCTGATAGCAGGGCATCCGGACTTAGAGCTGGTTGCGATAACTGGTGATAGCCAAGCAGGTACAAGGGTTCGTGATTTGTACCCGAGCTTGGCCGCAGCCTACGGAGAATTGGTGTTTTCTGTCTATAGCCCTAAAAATTTTTTAGGCCTCGACGCTGTCTTCTTAGGCCTTCCGCACATGGCTAGTCAGCCAGTTGTTGATGATCTCTATGGAAAAGTTGGCTGCGTTTTGGACTTAGGGTCTGATTTTCGACTCAAAAATCCAGCGTTATATCCAAAGTGGTACGGAATGGACCATTCGGCGCCAAAGCTTCTGGACGACTTTGTCTATGGCCTTCCTGAACTTTATAGAGACTCGATGCCGGGCGCTAAAGGAATAGCGGTGCCTGGGTGCTATCCATCGGCAGCGATTATTGCTTTGTCGCCATTTTCAAATGGGGGCTATATAGAAAGTAAAGGCGTAATCGTGGATGCGGCTAGCGGAGTTAGCGGGGCGGGAAGGGCACCAAAGGCAAATACAACATTCGCGGCGGTAGACGAGAACTTCGCAGCGTATGGCTTGTTAGATCATCGACACACGCCTGAGATAGAACAAGAAATTGGGTGTGAGGTTCTGTTCACTCCGCACCTTGCGCCCATGGTCCGAGGAATACTAGCGACTTGCTACGCTCGTCCAGCGAACGACACTTTTACGTCTGCCGATGCTATGCAGGTACTTCATCACGCTTATGACGATGAACCTTTTATATACGTTGACGAAACACCACCCTCGACTAAGTCGACGTTAGGTGCGAATACCGTTCACCTCACAGCCCGCGTTGATGATCGGACTGGATGGCTGATTGTGATAAGTGCGTTAGACAATCTCGTTAAAGGGGCTTCAGGAGCAGCTCTTCAATGCGCTAATTTAGCGCTGGGTATTAAAGAAACAACTGGATTGCCTTCCTTGGGACTTATGCCGTGATTAATGGATGCTGGGTATTAGATGAGTGACAACGATTCTACCGATAAAGGAGTTGCTGGGACTTTGCGACTAGTGAGTGATTCTGACGAAAAAGAAATGCCTAGTGAAAATCGTTCTATCGAGGAGCACTTAGACAACGCTCAATTTTTGATCGAAATCCTTCCTTACATACAGCGTTGGAGGGGTAAAATCGTTGTTATTAAATACGGTGGCAACGCGATGGCAGATGACAGCGTATCTATGCGTTTCGCTGAAGACATCGTTCTGATGCAGCAGGTCGGGATCTTGCCCGTCGTCGTTCACGGCGGAGGTCCCCAGATAGGTGCTCTGATGGAGAAGTTGGGCAAAAAGTCTGAATTTCGTGATGGCCTGCGAGTAACAGACGCTGAGACCTTGGACATTGCCCGTATGGTGCTCGTTGGCAAAGTGAATCGTGACATTGTTGGAGCAATCAATGTCCATGGCCCTCACGCCGTGGGTGTTAGCGGTGAAGACGGTGGTTTAATTACGGCTGCTGCACGCAACCCCGAATTGGGTTTCGTTGGTGACGTTTCTTCGATAAACCCAACGCTTTTAGTGAAGCTACTCTCTGAGGGTCTGATACCAGTTATGTCCACAATCGGTGCGGACGCTACCGGTCAGGCTTACAACATAAATGCGGATACTGTTGCTGGTGCTGTAGCAGAAGCCCTACAAGCAGAAAAAATAGTTTACCTTACCGATGTAGCTGGGCTGTATGAAGACTTCGACGATGATAAATCGTTGATTAGGAGAGCCACTATTTCTGAGTTGCAAGAGAAAATAGATTCTGGCCTACTTAGCGGTGGAATGATCCCGAAAATTGAAGCCTGCGTGCGAGCCGTTGAAAACGGTGTTTCTAGTGCTCACCTTCTAGACGGACGCGTCCCGCACGTTTCGCTCCTCGAACTTTTCACTGATTTAGGTATTGGGACGATGATCGTTCCCTAATGCTCTAGATCCGCAATTTTTCTCGAAAGATGGATTCAATGAACACGAAAACAATCGCAGCTGAAGGCCTTGATAGCTATCCGTTAATGAGAACGTACGGGATACCTCCAGTCCAGTTTGTTCGAGGCAGCGGTACTGAACTTTTTGACCGCGAAGGAAAACGGTACTTAGATTTCTTATGCGGCCTAGCAGTTACATCGCTTGGGCATTCTCATCCTGCAGTAGCTGATGCCATAGCCGAGCAGGCGCGTACTTTACTGCATGTCTCTAACCTTTTTGAAACAGCGCCAGGTCTTGAAGTGGCGTCAACTATTAATCGCTTGCAGGGTGGGCGAGGTCAAGTCTTTTTTTGTAATAGCGGTGCTGAGTCCATAGAAGGGGCTATAAAGTTAGCCCGTAAAAATGGCGGCGATGGGCGGCACGTAGTTGTTAGTGCCCTCAAATCTTTCCACGGCCGTACTCTTGCAACTTTGCACGCAACTGGCAAATTAGAAATGCATGGCGCTTTTCAACCTCTCCCGGACGGGTTTCGCCATGTCCCCTATAACGATATAGAGGCATTAGAACGCGCAATTGATTCTTCATGTGCAGCTGTTTTACTTGAGGCCGTGCAAGGTGAAGGTGGGGTGAATGTGGCCGACGCGGACTACCTAGCGGAGGTCAGGACATTGTGCGACAAGCACAACCTTTTGATGATGATTGATGAGGTTCAAACTGGTCTAGGAAGAACGGGTAAGTGGTTCGGATGGCAACATTATTTTGATCCAGAAGGTGATGTGCGCCCTGATGTTGTGACCATGGCTAAAGCTTTGGGAAACGGTGTGCCGATCGGTGCTATCTGGGCGAAAAAAGAAGTGGCTTTTACGGCGGGGGAGCATGCAACTACGTTCGGAGGGCAACCTCTTGCTGCTTCTGCAGCTCGCGCGGTTTTACGTACGATGGAAGCCATAGATGCTCCCCAGCTGGCAAAGAATGCTGGAGATGAATTAATGGGCAAGCTTTTGACCGTTCCACATGTGTTGGACGCTCGGGGCTTAGGTCTGCTGATTGCCGCTGAGATTGATACCGCTGCAATCGGTAAAAGTGCTGGAGAAATTGCCTTGAGCTGTCTTGAAGCAGGATTAGTGGTTAACGGTGTGACTGCAAGTGCTTTGCGACTAGCCCCACCGTTGAATGTGAGCCACGAGCACATCGATGAGGCAATCCAAATTTTAACGAATGTCCTTGGAGGCGAATAATGAGGCATCTGTTAGAAATTGATGACTTGAATCCAAGCGAATTAAAAAAAGTCATTGCCCTTTCGTTGGCAGAAGCTTCTCCGAAGGTCTTGAACGCTAAAGGAGTAGCTCTCATATTTGAAAAACCGTCTGGTCGGACTCGAAACTCAATGGAAATGGCCGTTAATCAGTTAGGAGGCCACCCAGTTTATATCCAGCCAGAAGAACTTGGTATTGATGTACGCGAAACTGCGGAAGATGTCGTGAGGGTAATGGCGTGTTACCACGCTGTGCTAGCAGCTCGCGTCTTTGATCATGGACGGTTAGAGCGAATGGCGGCAATAGATGTGATGCCAATTGTGAACTTGCTATCCGATGAGGCGCACCCGATGCAGGCTCTTGCTGATCTGCTTACCATGGAACAAGAAATTGGTTTACGGGACATAGATCGTGTGGCTTACGTCGGAGATGCAAATAACGTTTGGCGGTCACTTGCTATTGGATGTTCAATGCTAGGAATAGAGACCTCGGTAGCATCTCCGCCCGGTTACGGGCCCAGTGATCTAGATGTCGAGCGGGTTCTTTCTGCGGGGGGCAAACTTACAGTAACAAGCGATCCTATTGAAGCTGTTCAAGGTTCCGACGTTGTCTACACAGATGTTTGGACATCCATGGGGCAAGAGAGTGAACGGTCAGCTCGATTGGATGCCTTCGGCCAGTACAGAGTAGATGCTGCGTTGATGTCAAGAGCCAGCAACCGCAGTCTTTTTATGCACTGTTTGCCTGTCCACCGTGGAGAGGAAGTTACCAATGAAGTTATTGAAGGGCCCCGCAGTAAGGTCTTTGTCCAAGCTGAGAACCGGATGCATAGCGCCCGTGGCCTACTCGTATGGCTTGCTCAGCAGGTAATGCCGGCATGACCAGTAAGTTCCAACGGCAGCATCAGTTTCAGCGTATTTTGTCTGAAGAGACAGTCGAGAACCAAGTTCAATTAGTGGATTTGCTAAGCCAAGAAAACATCGAAGCAACACAAGCCACAGTAAGTCGAGACTTGGAAGAGTTGGGTGCTGTGAAAATGCGAGTCGGCGGCAAAACTGTCTACGCAATTCCTGAATTAACGTCAGAGAGAGTTGTTCCCGTTGAGACCCTGCGGAGAGTTTGTAGCGAGTGGGTAGTTCAGATAAGTCAATCCAACAATATCGTCGTGCTCAAAACCCCTCCAGGATCGGCTCATGTTGTTGCTTCAGCTATCGATAGAAGTGGAATAGAGGGAGTCATTGGCACAATAGCGGGGGATGACACCATCATAGTTATTGCTAGTGAAGAAGCAGGAGGAAATAACATTGCTTCGAATCTTAAGTATCTGTCTGGCTTATGAGCCTTATAAACCTACGTACCTCGATGGAGACGTCACATGACTAATGGAAATACGCTTTGGCATGGTCGGTTTGCCGGTGGGCCAGCCGAAGCTCTTCAAAAACTAAATGACTCGTTGCCATTCGATCAAAGAATGTTCCGGGAAGATATCGCAGGTTCTCGATCGCACGTTCGGATGCTGGAAAGCGTTGGCCTCATCGATAATGAAGAACTTGATGCGATTATGGCTGCGTTGTTGCAAGTAGAGAATGAAATTGCTGAAGGTACGATTCAGTGGGCTGCCAACGATGAAGATATCCATACGGCAGTAGAGCGCAGAGCAACTGAGCTAGCGCCAGCATCAGCGAAAATGCATACAGGGCGAAGCAGAAACGATCAGGTAGCTAACGACGTACGGCTTTTTGTTAAGTCTGAGATTGATGACTTAGTGTCTTTAGCGTTTGAATTAATTGCGGTGATTCGCATAAGAGCAGAAGAAGCTCACGCTGAAGCTATTTACCTGCCGGGTTATACGCATATGCAACAGGCCCAACCCGTGTCATTAGCGCATCACCTTGCGGCTTACTGCTGGATGTTGCTCAGAGATATCGACAGAATGAAAGACGCGAAGCGAAGAACTGATGTCTCGGTCTTGGGAGCCGGTGCCTTGGCAGGCTCGTCCCTGCCGCTGAATCCGGCTTTTACTGCTGCGGATCTTGGGTTTGATCAGTTATTTGAAAACTCCCTGGACGCAGTCTCTGACCGAGATTTTGTCGCTGATGTTTTATACGCGCTGACAACACTCGGCATTCACCTGTCGAAACTTGGCGAAGAGCTAGTTATGTGGGCATCGTCTGAATTTTCCTTCATCACTTTGGATGATGCGTTTTCCACTGGATCATCGATGATGCCACAGAAGAAAAATCCAGATATCGCGGAATTAGCCCGTGGCAAGGCTGGTCGCTTAATCGGTAATTTGACTGGTTTTCTAGCAACACAAAAAGGTCTCCCCCTGGCCTACAACAAAGACCTTCAAGAAGACAAAGAACCATTGTTTGACAGCTGCGACACGGCTCGGTTAACTCTGTTGGCTTTAAGAGGGATGATCCAAACTTTAGACTTTAATGGCGAAGCAATGAAGTTAGAGGCCGACTCTCCGTATGCGGCAGCAACAGATTTGGCTGAGCTGCTGGTTGAGCAAGGGCTTCCCTTCCGAGATGCTCACGCTGTAGTCGGTAAGTTAGTACGTGATTCCTTAGCAGGCGACAAAAGTTTTGCGGAGCTAGT
>DMOB01000055.1:0-3824 GCA_003452475.1 Acidimicrobiaceae bacterium
GAGAGCGGTAAGACGACTCAAAGCAGATCCAATTCCGCGTGATGTGCTGGAAACGGTGCTACAAGCAGCTTGTTGGGCTCCGACGGGCGGAAATATGCAGCCATGGCGGGTTATAGTAGTTTCTTCACCGGATCGCAAAAAGGCTCTGGCTGACATATACCGTCCGGCTTGGTACAAGTATGCGAAGGGCTATGACGCTCGTCTGAATGCGCTTCCTGCTGAAGAACGTGAGAAGGGTCAACGCGCGCGAAGCGCAGGAGACTATCTGGCTGATCACTTGCACGAAGCACCTGCGATTTTGATGTTTGTTGCTGACCCAAAGCAGATGGCCATCACGGACGCCAAATTGGACCGGATCAGCATGGTAGGGGGCGGGTCGGTATATACAGCTGTGCAGAACGCGATGCTCGCTGCGAGAACAGAAGGTCTCGGTTGCACACTGACTACCTTGCATTGCCTCGAAGAAGATAAGGTAAAAAAAGCATTGGATATTCCAAATGATTGGGCAACCCTGGCGCTTGTGCCACTTGGCTATCCAGTTGGATCTGGTCATGGGTCTATCACTCGACAATCGCCTGAAGTGTTGGCCTTTGACGATGCGTTCGGAGTTGAGTGGTCTTAACTCCCGAAGGTTATTCTAAGCCTTCTGTTTTCGAAGTTAGAGCCTCAGCATCTCTTCAAACGCGCCCTGAGCGGAGCTTTCAATGGCTTCCGATCCTAGCTATGGGCATCGTAGTGATCGTATGGGGAGTCGGTCCACCCACTACGAAGCTAATTACTGCATCACCGTTGATTGTTACGTTCAT
Organism: Acidimicrobiaceae bacterium; assembly: GCA_003452475.1. Classification (GTDB taxonomy): domain Bacteria; phylum Actinomycetota; class Acidimicrobiia; order Acidimicrobiales; family Poriferisodalaceae; genus UBA9040. Next base: position 807 of record DMOB01000055.1, read on the forward strand.
TCGGTTTGGGCTCTCCGCTCCGTTCCTAGTTGCTTTGATGTGGTTAAAAGGATCTTCGCTGAGGCTTTCGATTCTCAAAAAGACGGCGTTACCGGGAATATGTTTCGGGATCAATCTCATCTTCGTAGTGGCGACTTTGCAAGAGGCCACGGTTTCGGTGCTAGCTGTAATAGGCGCAATGAATCCGGCATTGTTGCTAATGATTTCAGTGCCTTTATTAGGTGAGCGTGCTTCCCTGCGTCAATTAATATTTACTTTAGTTGGTGTCGGTGGTTCGGTAGTAGTCATTTTGGGCGCGGGTTCCGAACTCAGGAGTTCCTGGCTGGGAGTTATCTTTAGCTCTCTTTCTTTAGTCACCTTCAGCGCCTATTTCGTGCTCACACGAAAAGCGAGGTCGGACTCCGCTTCTGATATTGACCCGATTGAGTGGATGGCAGGAATAAACATATGGGCTTTTCTGGCAACGGTTCTACCGGTTATTTTGTTAGCTGGTAGAAAAGATTGGGCTGAGTTTGGTGGAAACGACTGGCTATGGATAGCAATCGTGGCTTTTGTAACTGGCGTCTTCGGTCATGTCCTCATGACATGGGTGCATGGGCACATGGAGGTTGCGCGATCTTCTTTGTATGTGCTTACTATGCACCTAGTGGCTATCGGTTTAGCCTGGCCGATCCACGATGAAGCGATTACCATAACTCAAGGAATAGGGGGCTTGGTAGTTCTTGGAGCCGTCGCTACAGTTATAGCAACACCTGCATCAGGTGGAACTAAGGCTCGATAATTGCAAAAAGTTCGAACGTTGTGAGTGAGTCGAATAATTGTTGAAGGACGTCAATTTTTCCAGAGGTTTTTATGTTTCCGCTGGAGCTTTCAGACTCGAATGATGTGATCCCTCCCAAAATGTTGGCAAATACCTCGCGACTGATGTCGATTGAGACGCTTGCATCGATCCCCGTTGTGTCTGAAGAATGATTAATTGTGCAATTCTTAAGCCCGAGGACGTGATTCTCATCTAGGTCCGTGAAGTACCAGTTAATTCGCTCATCGAGGCCAGCTAAGTGTTCTCCGTCGATGCGAACGCCGAGGCTGTCAAATAATTGTTCAGCAGTCATCGCATGCGCTAGCTGACGGCCTGCGGCACTTCCGCTTTTTAGGGAACCAGTTCTTAGTTCCTGGGCACCATACAGGTATGCGTTGCGCCATGTCCCCGATTCTGATTGATAACCCAGCTGTTCGAGAGCATCCGCTTGAAGGCTTCGAGCCTCGAGATTATTTGGGTCTGCAAAGACCAAGTGATTCACTACTTGAGCTACCCAACGATAGTCACCCGATGCAAATGATAAATGTGCTTGTTCCAGTAACTTTTTGGGACCTCCCATGAACTCTACGTATCGGCTACCGCTTTCTTCTGGTGGATGAGGATTTAAGTTTGCTGGGTTGCCGTCGTACCATCCGAGGTATTTGTTGTACACAGATTTTGCGTTGTGTGAGAGAGTGCCGTAGTAGCCCTGCACGTGAGACTCGTTAGAGAAACAACTCGGTAGGCTCATGCGCTCTGCTATTTCGGTCGGAGTAAAGCCAAGGTTGGCTAGCCGCATTGTCTGGTCATGGATCCAACGGTATAAATCGCGTTGCAAAGTAAGAAATTCTTTTACGTCTTGGTTACCGAATCTTGGCCAATGATGTGTAGCGAACAAAATATCGCTGTTATCTCCCCAGAGGTTGAGTGCCTCATCAATATATTTCGACCAAGCTAAGGCATCTCGGGTCTGTGCCCCTCTAATGGGGTAGAGGTTATGCATGTTATGGGTGCAGTTTTCGGCCATGCATAAGAGGCGCAAATCAGGAAACCAAAAATTCATTTCAGCTGGGGCTTCGGCGTCAGGAGTGTTTTGGAAAACTATTCGAACTCCGTCGACAGTTAACTCAGTACCGGTTGAAGCGATCGTTTCGGTTGGTGCTATAAGGCCCGAAGGAGAGAAAGGTATTGCCTTACCGAGACCATTGTCGATGTGTCCGCGTTCGCCAGGAGGCAAGAATAGCCCGAATTGATAGAGCGCCCGACGTGTCATCGCGGGTCCAGCTATTACGTTTTCGTTAACGACTTCAGTAAGGAAACCTTCTGGTGCGATAATCCTTACTTTTCCAGTCGCCACTTCTTCAGCAGTTGTGACGCCTTTTATTCCTCCGAAGTGGTCTGCGTGAGAGTGCGTGTAAATGACTGCGACAACTGGTCGCTCTCCAAGGGTTTGATTGGCTAGAGCGAGACAAGCTGAAGCAGTCGCCGCCGTAGTGAGCACATCGACCAGAATCCAACCAGACTTTCCTGCTATCAGGGTCAAGTTTGAAATGTCGTAGCCCCTAACTTGCCAGACACCCTCGCAGACTTCGAAAAGGCCATGAATCGTGTTGAGTTGCGCTTGTCTCCATAAACCTGGGTGCACTGAGTTCGGAGCGTGAGTGTCTTCATTAAGGAAGTCGTAAGCTGAAGAGTCCCAAATAGTTTGATTATCTGATTCGATCCGTCCACCAGGTATCGAAGTAATAAACCCTTGACGAGCTCTAGCGAAGTCCGCTGTGTCATCGAAAGAAAGCTTCCCCTGAGCTAATCGGTTTAAATAAGCTGATTTTTCTGTCGCCGGCTTGGGGTCGCTCATCCGTACATCCTCGCAGAAAGTTTGACTAATGGGCACTATTTGGAAAGAGGGGCGATACGCCTTATTACATTATTATCGAAGCTCGGACTGATCGGCATTATTTTTGAAACTCATTAGGGTGCTCTCTGGTTACGAAATCTAAGTTCCGTATGTTTGGAGAAGAGATTTGGAGATTCGTTCAGTTTGTATTTCAGTTGAACCATCTACGTAGTTAGCTATCCGGGCGGCTGACATATGGTGTCCCAAAAGATGCTCCTCTCGCAGTCCCTCTGCTCCCATTGACTGGATGCAAGCTACGAGGGCAGGCTCGACCATCTCAGATGTGAACTTCTTGGCGTGTGACGCGGCAAGAATAGCTTGC
>DMOB01000045.1:0-4053 GCA_003452475.1 Acidimicrobiaceae bacterium
GTATATGCCATCGTAAATTTCGCTGACTCGCCACAAACAACCATATCGAAAGCACTCACAATTGAAAGACCTGCTCCGCCTGCAGCGCCATTAACACCAGCCACAAAAGGTTTCGCCATGCGATTCATTTTGTAAATGGCTCCATGGAAATCCGTCAACATTTCACTCACTAGTTTGGGCAAATTGTCTCCGGCAGAGTGAAATTCCTTAAGATCACCGCCGGCGCAAAAAACCTTTCCTTCAGAAGTTAACGAAACTGCCTTCACTGCATCATCCCATTCGATATCAAGCATGACTTGGCGAAGGTCACGCGATAATGCAGGGTTCAAAGCATTCGCTCGTTCTGGTTCAGTAAGGCGTATATGAGCTACTCCGTCTCGCACCTCATAGGCTAAATTTTCAAAATTCATTTAGGACTCCAAATTTTTTGGGCGGTAAATACTTTATTTTAACGAGATTCAGGAGATAGATCACGAGCTGCTTGAAGAGGGTTTATCCCGGCGAAAGGCATGATTGAAATCGCAGACGTAGTCACACCGTTTCCGTGGTACCTATCAATATGCTCCCGGCAAGATTCAGGAGATCCATGCACAAATAATTCGTCTACGACACTGTTAGGAATTGCTTCCAAAGCCGCCTTGCGGTCGCCGCTTTCCCAGGCGTTCCACATACCATTTAGATCATCTGATCGCCCCAGCCATTTATGGAACTCGGCATACACTGGCACATTGAGATACGCAGCGATTTGTCTTTTCGCAGCTGCTCTTACAGCATCTGTATCCTCACTAGGACAACAAAATATGCGAGCAACTATTTCCTTATCTGGGCCTCCTGCATCCACATACGGACGAACTTTCGCTACATCCTCTGCTGACAACCAATTGATGATGGCTCCATCACCTTCTCGCCCAGCCAACTTCAGCATGCCTGGCCGCAATGCTGCTATCAGAATCGGCGGTTGTTCCTGCGGCGGCCGGCGTAATGTGAATCCTTTTATCTCAAAGCCCTCGTAAGCGCCGGAAACTTTCTGCCCAGTTAACGCCGACCGTAAAAAACGAGCAGTATCTCGCGTGCGCTTATAAGGCTCCACAAAAGGAATACCATTCCAGTTTTCAACTATCACATTCGAAGACGATCCGATTCCCATAACGAACCGGCCTGGAGCAGCCTCACAAATGGAAGCTATATTTTGTGCTAACAAAGCAGGACCACGTGTGTAAGCCGGGATAATGGCTATACCTAATCGCACTTCAGGCACCCACTGCGAGGCCAACACAAGCGGCGTGAACCCATCGGTTCCATCAGCTTCTGAACTCCAAAAATCCGTATATCCAAGGTCTGCAAGCTCACGGTATACATCCGCCTGCTCATGGAGTGGCATGTCAAACGGAATACTCATACCAAACCGGTTTTTCATAGAAATCCCACAACTCCCATAATCAGATATCGCCTGCTACTTCTAACTTCCACGACGTTATCTATCGTGCGAAGATTCTGCTTGGCTTAACGTGACACTTTCTGGAATTTTACAGAAATACCGCTGTCCCACCCCCTGTTGATAATGGTTCCATGACTACACAGCTTCAACTGGTTGAAACCGGCACTTACAACTGGAGAATTAATCGAGAAACCAAAGAACTCGGGCGACAAGGTATCGCAAATGCTAGAGCAGCGCTTCAGAACGCCCACCAACTGCGTTTCGAAGACTCACAAGCCGCATAACCTCACTAAAGTCAATAAATTTTGGTAAGTAGTTACACAATTACCTGAAAACACAAGCAATATGAAACTAAGATGCCTGTTCATGACAGACATAGTGATCGTCGAAGCAGTCCGTTCTCCAGTAGGTAGGCGTGGAGGCGAATTATCCACAATGCACCCTTCGGATCTTCTCAGCGAGGTGCAAACGGCGCTAATCGAACGAAGCGGCGTAGACCCCGCATCAGTTGGGCAAATAGTAGGTGGGTGCGTAAGCCAAGCAGGCGAGCAAACACCCAATATCGCTCGAACAGCATGGCTCGGAGCTGGAATGCCTCTGAATGTCGCGGCTACAACAGTAGACGCCCAATGCGGCTCAAGCCAGCAAGCAGTGACTCTTGCCTACGGGTTAGTTGCATCAGGAGTCGTTGATAGCGCCATCGGATGTGGCGTTGAATCCATGACACGTAACCCAATGGGCTCCTCCTATCGCAAGGGTCAGCTAACAGCGACATCAAGATATAAAGAAAACTATGAGTACACCAGTCAATTTCAAGGAGCAGAGCTACTAGCAAAAAAGTGGGGTATCTCTCGAGAAGAGTGCGATGAGTTCGGGCTTCGAAGCCAAGAAAATGCAGCTCGAGCATGGGAAGAAGACAGGTTTTCAACTCAAGTCGTTCAAATTCAGACCCCAGTCCTAGGTGAAGATGGCAAACCTACAGGAGAAACAAAAACAGTTTCAGCAGATGGCGGACTTCGACCAACGACACTTGAAACTTTATCTCAATTGAGTCCTGTTCTGGAAGGTGGTGTCCACACTGCCGGAGCATCATCTCAAATTAGTGATGGTTCAGGTGCAGTGCTTCTGATGACAGCCGAGGCTGCTGCTGAACAAGGACTTAAACCACTTGCCAGAATCGTAGACACTTGCTTAGTCGGCAGCGACCCCGTCTTGATGCTCACAGGACCTATCGAGGCCACAAATCACCTCCTGAGGCGCAACTCTATGAGCATGAGCGACATAGACATCGTCGAAATCAATGAAGCATTTGCGTCGGTTGTACTAGCTTGGGCAAAAGAACTGAAACCAGACATGGACTCAGTGAACCCAAATGGAGGGGCTATTGCCTTAGGTCATCCTCTCGGAGGTACGGGGTCCATTCTCCTCACCAAAGCGATTCATGAACTTCATCGAGCAGATAAACAATTCGGTTTAGTAACTATGTGCTGCGGTGGTGGCTTGGGAACCGGAACAATTATCGAACGTATCTAGAGAATTCAAAACTTTTCTAGACCTTCGCTCCTTTAACGACAACAAGGACTTTGACCGTTACTGTGCACGCCAATCTGTGCTTCCTCCACATTAATCTAAAACGTTTTAATAGCTAAGCACTAACAGAGTGGCGCGGCCAAACGAAACTTTCTGTTAAGCAGACTGGAGTGACTTAGATATAACTGCAACTAGCAAGGAATTCCCAAGACCTTCGAGTCATTATCCGCAACTGGTCATCATGGCTCGAAGGTTTACAACTTGCCACAGATAATGATGAAGTTAAAGATCTCCCAATTTAGCCTGAGCGCACGACTAGCCCGATACGCCCCTCTTAGAGACCTTCAAAGATTGACCTAAAAAATTAGTTCTCCAGGCACCAACATAAAATGCTGTGAAACAAAACGCTCTCTCCATACAGGCAAAAGTTTCAGCCAAAGCGCCATTTCGCCATCTACCTTTATTTCACCTTTCATATACTCAACTGCCGGATCAACCTCTCCTCTATAGAGAGATGCAGCGAGTTCGTAGGTCATTTTGAGTTCAAGATTGCGGCCCCTGACCGAGCCCAGCTCGGCAGACACCACTCGACCATCGATCATCACAATACTTACAACTAGTTTGCCATCTGGACCACCATCTATTTTGATGCAAATGATTCCAGCCGCATCCTCAATTTTTGGACGATCCACGTGGGCCCAGCTACTAAGAAAGTCTGCTGACAAAAACCTCATGAAACCTCATCTTCAACGCTTACTATCTGGTCTCTGATTCCTGCAAAAAGGTCATCTTCTTCTGGCTCCGTTGAGATTCGTGAGCGCAGAATCATATAGTCTTCATATGGATGTATCGAGTCTTGCACGTCATCAGGCAGACCAAACCAGAATGGCGATTTGGGATCGACTTGAGTCTCATGCGCTAACAGAGCACGTCGGCGAACAGAATTATCTACTTTCACCATGGCAGTAATGCGATCATCGCGATCATTTCCTGATAGCCACTTCTCGTCGTAAGGTGACTCAAGCCCACGGTCGAGGAAAGCCTGATGAGTAAGCAATATTCTTTTTTTAGACCAAACCGGAGCG
>DMOB01000083.1:0-9790 GCA_003452475.1 Acidimicrobiaceae bacterium
ACATATACGAATCGTTAGCGCTTAGTGGCTCGTTCCCCCCACTATCTGGCGTTGTTACCCAACTTTTTTCATCCAAAGGATGGATGCAATCAACAGGGCATGGATCAAGACACTTATCGCAACCAGAGCACAACTCAGGAATTATGATTACATCGATTCCGTGGTTGAAAATAGCACCAAAATTGGGCGGGCAGGCTCTCAAACATGCATCACAATTTATGCATATTGACATATCAATGTAAAGCGGCGCGTTAGTCCAATTTTCGTTTCGTTGGCGCTTATCTATTCTCGCCAATCGAGAGGGGCTATTGCCGGATGCCATCGATAGGAGTTTACGTCCTATGATTTCGTATTCCGATTACTTACTGCAAGCATTATCTGATAATTCTCAGTGCAATATTTGCAACAACGCCTATTGGTCAGCAGTAAACTTCAGGACAACCGGAGATCCCAGATCAATAAATGCACCAACTCTTGGAAACGTTTCTCTCACTATCCCAACGCCAGACTCAAACCTATCCACAACTAACCCTACTTTTTTGAGTATTTCGGCTGCTTCATCTGCCTCAAGACCAGACACATCTGGCACTTCGACCATTGGGGAAGTTCCAGCAATTGTTAATTCAACCACTGAATTTCTGGCTACCGACATACCGCTTACCGGAGTTTGTTTGGTAACGAATTCGTCAGGGAATATTGACTCAAAATCCCTTTTTTCATTCACCACAACTGCCAGCTGTAAATCCGCCAGAATTTTTGTCGCATCCTCAAGCGAGGTATTAACCAGATTCGGTACCATTCTCGGGACTGGCCCTGCAGAAATGACCAGAGATACACGGGTTCCAGGCTCGTTAAGCAAGCCGCCATGGGTCACTTTTTCCCCTATCAAAAGTTCAAGAACTTGCCCGTCCGCAATGTCCTCGCTGTAGCGACGATCTACTTCATCAATTTCGAAACCCCGTGCCTCGAGCCTCATACGTGCCGGATTTAATAAGAGTCCCGATACATGCGGGGTGAGGCGTAACAACGGGCCACTAGAGACCTCAACAGACAGGAGCTTTCCTTCCGCCAATCCCTTGCCATCGGAGGGGTTTTGCATCAGAACTAACCCCTCAGGCACCAGGTCAGTACGCACTTGATCTTCGTCTAAAACCCACAAGTTTTTTTCGGCGATAGCGCGCACCTCGCCAATCGTGTGACCCTTGTAGTCGCCAATGGCGTGGATTGAAGTTCCTGGGGGGTCTACGCTGCTAACGGCCAAAGCCCCTACCGCAATAACAAAGGCAAAGGCAACAAACAATGGAAACCAAGCACGATTAAGAGAGGGCTTACTCAGAAACTCTTCCTCATCGCATTGATCCACAACCTGACAATAGCTCTATGTCGGCTAGTTACAAGTTCGTTTAGCTTCTTAGTTCAGTCAGTGGGCTTTCGCTTCCAAGTCGGGCATGCTGTATGGGTGAACAGTGGAGACTCCCTATCGATCGATAAAAACTCCGGCACCGTAAATTGGTCGCTCAGACGTGGAGTAGCTACATCTATAACTGTGGGTGCCGTCTTTGTAGTAGTCCTCATATTTTGGATCGTTGCTGCAACTCGCGGAGCTCCTCGACCTGATCTGTACCCGAATGGCCTTCTTTCAGTTATTCCGGGAGAAGGGAGTAAAACCCCTTATCAAAGTCCTGTGGGTGTTTCTTTGAGCCCGGGATGGCAACCTACGCTCACAATCGATGGAGTCGTAATTCCAGATACAGAGCTAACTGACGGAACTAGGGAACTAGGTGAGTTTTTTTATATTCCAGCGGACGAGAAAACGCTTCCTGAATTACGAACTGGCAACGTCTGCGCTCGCGTGGTTGCTGTCCCAACAATAAATATCGAAGCCGATAACATTGACTTCGAATGGTGTTTTACGACCTTTTAAGGTTTGTCTAAGTGTGACGGACCAGTCATCGCTGGATCATTCACTAAGTTTCTAGTTCCCCGCTTTTAAGTAGTCGACGAAATGCATCTTCTCCGATTATCGGAATTGAGAGAGACTCTGCCTTCGCTAGTTTTGACTGACCGGCACCGTTGCCTGCTACTAAGGCATACGTCTGAGCAGACACACTACCCGGACTTTTGCCTCCTCTTAGAACGATAGCTTTTTTTGCGTCATCACGGCTCAAAAACCAGTCATCTAGATTTCCGGTTACAACAACCGACTTACCCTGCAAGACCGGAGACGCTTCTTCTTCACCAACCTTCTCTTCAAGCCGGACTCCTGAAGCACGCAGCTTCTCAACAACTGTTCGTTGCACAGGATCGCAGAAAAAGGAAACAACGCTCTCAGCTATCTTTGGCCCTATACCGTCTAACGTTTCTATGACTTCAGCGTCCGCTTGCATGATCGCATCAATCGTTCCAAACTGGCGGGCAAGCATTTCTGCAGTTGATGGCCCAAGGTGGTCAATTCCAAGGCCAATCAGAACGCTAGCTAAAGGTCGATCTTTCGCTGCGCCGATAGCCGTAAGAAGATTATCTACAGACGTTTGATTAGTTCCTTTTGAGTTAAGTAATTGACTCTCGTTCAGACTGAACAAATCCCCAACATCTTCAACATCATGCTCTTCTACTAACAGCTTGACTGTCTGTTCGCCCAATCCCTCTATATCCATCGCAGTTCTGCCTGCAAAATAACTGATTCCTTGTTGGATCCGAGCTGGACAAAGCCGGTTTTGGCAATACGTGTTTGCATCTCCAACTTGTCTGGAGAACGCATGATCACAAGAAGCACACAATTTAGGAAAATGCCATGCTTCACTAGTTGTCGACCGCTGGCTCAGAACTGGCCCTAACACTTCCGGAATAACATCGCCTGCTTTCCTTACAAAGACGACATCACCAGGTCGAACATTCTTATAAGCCACCTGATCTTCATTATGTAAAGTAGCCATTGCCACAGTAGACCCACCAACAAAGACTGGCTCTAAAACCGCAAACGGAGTAGCTCGACCAGTTCTTCCTACAGATACTTCGATTGACAAAAGTTTTGTAGTTCGCTCTTCAGGCGGAAACTTAAAGGCTATAGCCCAACGTGGAGCCCGACTGGTAGAACCTAACTTTTCTCTATCTCTTAAACTATCCAGTTTTATAACGACTCCATCGATTTCATAGTCCGGTATGTGTCTGTTCGTGATCCATTTTTTACAAAATTCTTTGACTTCTTCGAATCGATCAAAAAACTCAATTTCAGGACTTACTGGTAATCCTAGGGCAGACAAAAACTCAAATGTTTGGGACGAATAGTCCATTGCCAGTTCAAGGCTTTTTTCCTCTAGCTGATAACTCCAGAAGGACAAGCCACGCGAAGCCGTCACCTTTGAATTTTTTTGACGCAAGCTACCTGACGCAGTGTTTCGCGGATTTATGTATGCAGTTTCACCTTTCCTGATCTGCTCTTCATTCAGGGCTTTGAAACGCGAGATGGGGAGGTACACCTCTCCCCGTACTTCAAGAACATTTGGTGCATTTGGTCCTAACTCCTTCGGGATATCTGAAATAGTGGAAACATTGGCAGTTACGTCCTCACCAACTCTGCCATTACCGCGCGTTGCAGCCTGAACCATCTTCCCCATTTCGTATCGTATCGATACTGCTAGTCCATCGAATTTAAGCTCACAAACAAATCTTGGTGAGGTAACGTCTCCGAGACTTTTACTGACACGTTCATGCCAGAGGTCTAGTTCATCGAAACTCATAGCGTTGTCCAGCGACATCATCGGCACTTGATGTTGTACTGGACTGAACAACACACTTGCCTTCGAACCAACGTCGTTAGTCGGAGAATCTTCTATCTCATAGTCTGGATAACTAAGCTCAAGATTAACTAGTTCTCTGCTGATCAAGTCATATTCGGCATCAGCGATTATGGGTTCCTCTAACTCATGATACGCAACATTATGTGAGCGAATTTGAGCTCGTAGCTCTTTAATACGAGATTCGATCGCTCTCGCTGAAATAACATCAGGTGGGCTGTTGCTGTCTTCCATATCAAAACCGACAATACCTAACAGTAGTTGCGATGAGGGACCGATTAAAGAAGAGAATTTAAATGCTCCTCCAGCTAGACCATTGAGAGATATTACGCCACGCTTATAGAGATGTTACGCACCAGCAATGCTTTCGCCTTCCTTCAGAATTGGAAAAAAGATCCTTTACTGTGGCTAGTCCGCATCAACTGGCTACTCCTACCGTTATCTCTTGGCGACATGTTTGACGAATCTCTTACGAATTCAACAGGTAACACTCAAGTTTTATTTGCCTCTTACGCTTGGCTAATTTGGTTTTTCGTTCTTACTTGCACACTGATACGCAGAGCTTGGTCGCTCACAGCGGTCAGGATTGCTGCGCCCTTGACACTAGTCGCTACCACATTAACAGCGACCGCTTCGACTCTTAATTGGGTAGCTTTCACGCATAGTTGTGTCATCATTATTCTCGTTTTCCTTCCAGAGCTAGGTAATTCATTAGTAGACGGATTGAGCTATGGGAATGAGCGGCGCCTCTTACTTCGTTGCCCTTCAGCCCTATACCTCGGGCCCCTACCTTTAGCGTGGGTTATGACCGTTTCAGGCACCTGGCTCGGTCCAATTTTCTTACTTAATAGCCAGTGGCTCTACGGATCGCTTTCCATTTTTTTCGGAATTCCGATAGCTGCAGCAGGCATTCGATCCATGCATCAGTTGTCTAAAAGATGGATTATTTTCGTTCCGAACGGATTCGTACTTCATGATTTACTTTCCACAAGGGAACCTTTTCTTATCCGTCGAGCTGATCTATCTAGCCTCGGCGCCATCGAGACCGGCGACAGCTTAGACTCTGAAGGTCTCTTGGACATTTCACAAAATGCACTCGGTGCAGTTCTTCAAGCCAGCATCGATGGAGAAGTGGAAGTAGTTCCACAATCTCGCCGAATCGCCGAAGTTAAGGCAGTCAAGCAAGTTCTATTTTGTCCTACCCGGCCTGGAGCGGCCCTAAAAGAAGCAGCAAAACGCAACCTACCAAGGCTGTAGCTACTCTTACGGCAATGCGCCCTGTTTTGCAATGGCGCCGCCGATAACAAGATCATCATGGTAGAAGACAACCGCTTGCCCCGCTGCAACTCGCTGTCTCTTCGAATCCCAGGTCAGCGTCCCAGTTGCATCAAGCCAGCCAGACGCAGGTTTCCCATGGGCGCTAGTCTGAGCAAGTACCTTTCCAGAAAAAGGTTCTTCAGCCCAACTAAAATCTGTAAGTAAGACAGCGTCCGACTTTAGCTCTGAAGCGTCTCCAACGCGAACTTTCCGAGATGGCATGTCAACAGACACAGCATAGGACCGGCCAGAATTTCCGCCAAGATCAAGACCTTTTCTTTGTCCTACAGTAACTAGCTCGATTGCTTCGACTGAGCCGACAACTTTGCCATCAGCGTCTACGAGACTCCCAGGGTGCAACTCAACTCGTTCCGCCAGAAATTTCTCTCTCCCGTTATCTGCAGTGATAAAACATACATCCTGACTATCGGGCTTATCTGCTGTTCTCAAACCTAGCTCAGTCGCATATTTACGAACAGCTTCTTTACTTAAGTCACCGACGGGAAATCGTAAATAAGCTAGATCCTTGGACGACAACATGTAGAGGACATACGACTGGTCTTTTCCTATGTCAGCCCCTCGCCTCAGTCTGGCACCTTCATTTACCCCCGACAAACGAACATGGTGGCCCGTTGCTAAAGCATCGAAACCCAAACGATGTGAACGTTCTACAAGAGCATCGAATTTAATGTGTCGGTTGCACTCGATACACGGATTCGGTGTCATTCCGGCAACATGCGAGTCAACGTAGGGCTGGACAACATGCTTATCGAATTGCTCACCATAATTAAAGACAAAATGATCTATGTCTAGCTGTTGCGCTACTCGTCGCGCATCATCAACATCAGAAACTGAGCAGCAGCCCTTATCTTGCTCACCACCCCAAAGTTTTAAAGTAACACCAGTTATTTCATGACCTTCACTTTTCAAAAGCGCTGCTGTTACAGAACTATCCACTCCGCCAGACATCGCCACTAAGATTTTGCTCATAGTGAGGCTCTCAGTTGTTCTACAGCCTTCGGGATTACCTCTAACGCCACATCAATCTCCGCTGACTCAGTGCACCATCCCATAGACAAACGGAGCGATCCCGCCGCAGCCGTTCTATCCATGCCCATAGCGGCTAATACGTGCGAAGGCTCCATGGCACCTGAAGCGCAAGATGCAGCAGCAGACGCCATTACATTGTCACGCTCCAACAAAACTAACAACGCTTCACTCTCGATTCCTTCAAATACTAATTGGGTTATTCCTGCTGATCGCGATGACCTAGGCACCGTCTCAGCGCATCTTTCAATAGTAGCTAACAACCCATCGACTAGCCGATCTCTTTCTTTAGTCAATCTCAATATCTCCGAATCGCGACTCAATGTTAGTTCCACAAGCGCAGCACCGAAGGCAACTATTCCAGCAGTGTTGTGAGTCCCGCTTCTACGCTCTGCCTCTTGCCCACCTCCGAGCATCTGAGCCTGAAGCGCCACTCCTTCTCTTAACGCCAGCACACCAACACCTTTAGGAGCGCCGAATTTATGGCCACTAAGAGATACTAGATCGGCTTTTGCTGCCGCCTTCTTAATATCCACCCAGTTGACTGCCTGGACTGCGTCAGTATGCAGCAAGGTGCCGGGTGATACATTTTCTATCACTTCCGCAACCTTATCCAAGTCACAGATAGCTCCAGACTCGTTATTAACCATCATTACCGACACTAACGAGGTTGTAGATTTCAATAACTCTGACAGGTGATCGAGGTCAACTTGTCCTTCATCTGTCACTCTTACTTTTTTCCCACCTAGAACTTCTACTGGGTGAAGAACAGCATGATGCTCCGTCTCAGGACACATTACGACCCCCGGATAGTCACTGAACCCTCTAATCCCTAAATTATCCGACTCCGTCCCGCCACTCGTGAATACAATTCCGTGGGGCGAGAACCCGATAGCTTCTGCTATCTGTTCACGCGAATCATCGATCGCAGCTCTGGCTTTACGAGCCATTCGGTGCGCACCCGACGGATTTCCATAGTGATCGCTCAGATACGGCATCATTGACTCAAGAACACTGGGTCGAATCGGTGTTGAGGCAGCACAATCTAAGTAAGTGGTTCTCATCTCCGCACTATCCAACATGGTTCTAGGTTAGGTTGATTCATTGCGGCACTTACAATTTAATTTCTATTAAATCCGCTAAATAGGAATTCGACTTGCACCATTGCGAGATCTAATTTTTGGGAACAAAACCCATATGAATAAGCAAAACAAACTGAAGGGTTTATCTCCTTCATCAATCTTGCACCTAAGCTCGGCTGCGAGGAGCGAGAGACTCAATGGACATAAAAGTATCAATCGAGTTACCTACATCGGTAGAAAATAGTTGGAAATACATCGCCGACATCCAATCACATACCCAATGGATGCAAGATGCTTTGTCTATTACCATTACATCCGATAAATGCAAAGGGGTAGGAACTACTTTTGAATGCTTGACCGCTGTCGGGCCATTTCGACTTACCGATGAAATGGAAATAACGGACTGGCAGCCTCCTTATCTCATGGGCGTCAAACACAATGGCTTAGTTAGTGGCCGAGGCAAGTTCTCACTTGAGATCATCGAAACTGGGACTCTATTTACTTGGGAGGAAGACTTAGAATTATCTTGGAAATACGGGGGGAAACTAGGCGAATCACTCGCAGCTCCAATTCTCAAAGCCATTTGGAAAAAAAATCTCAGGGCACTCCGAGCTCAAATTTTAAATAGGCAACTTCCCGTTGAATCTCAAACTGCTGAAGGCCTAGACCAGAAAAGAAAGACCAGACTCACTTCCGAAACACGTTCGATCGTAAGTAGGCCACCAGGAGGAGGCGCCATAAGAGAAAAAGACGCGATAAAGATCGCAAAAGCATCAAATTATCCAGCACCCAACATTGTTGGTGAACTACCCGACGGCTCAATTATTTTGGAAACGCTCGAGGGTTCAACAATGCTCAAAGACTTAACATCTAGGCCATGGCGCATCCATCAACATGCCAAAACTTTGGCCCAGCTACACCGAAAGTTAGGCGATATTGAAGCTCCACCAAGCTGGCCTCAGGTCTGCCCCGGGAGTTCGATCTTGCATCTAGACCTTCACCCAGGGAATGTTCTCATAACAACTAACGGGCCAGTAGTCGTTAACTGGAACACAGTGGCTCGAGGGTCGGCTTCATTCGATGCAGCATTAACATACGTCATGCTTCGCACAGGTGAAACAGATTCTAAATTATTTGCTCGTCTTGTCATTAACATTTTTCGTAAAACTTTTGCACAGTTTTTTGCAAAGGCATTTGGAAAGGAACAGATAGAAAAATATCTACGAGAAGCTGCGGAACTTCGATTACTAAATACCAATCTGAGTGCAACTGAACGTGAACGAGTGTTTGCCCTCGCTCGAGGCGAACTCGACTAGACCTAGCTAATTTTAGACTCCTGCAGAGAGTTCATTAGTTGCTCTACTGCTTCATACGGATCAATCTCTCTCGCCTCTAATTGCTCATGCAGGGATTCACTTAAAGCACCTCCAGAGAGAGAAACAACTCTAGCTTCGATGCTGCGGAGGAGAATTTCATTAAACTCAGTTCTAGCTCTCTGCGCCCGTCGGGCAACTAATTCACCGCTCTTCGTCAAATGTCGCCGGTGATTTCCTATCTGTTCCCAGAGATCTGCTGTTCCTTCTCCCGTTGTACCAACGGTCATAACGATCGGAGGTTCCCAGCTTCCTATCGAAGACAGCTCTAGCATCTGCTGAATATCTCGACGTGTGTCATCAGCTCCAGGCCGTTCAGACTTATTGATAACAAAAATATCTGCGATCTCCATTAAACCAGCTTTATTTGCTTGAATAGAATCTCCCCACCCAGGATTGACAACCACAATAGTGGTGTCAGCTGCACCAGCAATCTCTACCTCGACCTGACCCACTCCTACAGTTTCCACAAATACCCATGGCCATCCCAATGCGTCCAGAACCCTGACAGCTTGAGGTGTTGCTAGACTCAGGCCGCCCAAATGGCCTCTCGTCGCCATTGATCGAATGTATACCCCATCATCCAGTACATGATCCTGCATTCGCACTCGGTCACCTAAGATGGCTCCTCCTGTAAACGGGGAGGATGGATCTACCGCGAGCACAGCCATTCGTTCCCCAGTCGAGCGCACAACAGATGTTAGTGCTGAGCTAAGAGTTGACTTACCGGATCCAGGAGCTCCTGTAACGCCAACCGTATGGGCTTGCCCAGCTCCTTTGAACGTCAAAGAACCGATTAGCCGCGCATCGGCACCGCCCTGTTCCACCAAAGACATCAAACGCGCCATCGCTAATCTATGCCCATCGCGTGCCGCAGCTAAAATTGCTAGTGGTTCTTTGGAAAGCGTGCTCATGATGCAATAGATACCAAGTAATCGGAAGTAGGCAAAACGATCTAGGCGCGTTCTACTTTTGCACCCATTGACGACAGCTTACCTGCGAGGTTTTCATATCCCCGATCGATGTGTTCAGCTTCGTAAACTTCGGTTACTCCGTCAGCTCCCATGCCTGCGACTACTAACGCAGCTCCTGCTCGAATATCATGGGCTCTCACCTTCGCTCCTGAGAAACGTGACACACCAGTCACTACAGCATGCCTTCCTTCTGCTCTGAT
>DMOB01000272.1:0-3814 GCA_003452475.1 Acidimicrobiaceae bacterium
GGCTGTGGTGCTGCTGATTCCTAGTTCATCTGAAATAGCTGGTAGGAGAAGGGGCAGAGTTGCTCTCCCGAATGAGTGTGAAACGATTCCGGCCGATGCGACGGCAATGATTCGCCCCCATCGAATCGAATCGTTTGGCACTCTGGACTCCTAAGAAGTAGTTAAGAATAAATTATGTGAGCGCTTGGTTTTGTGAGTCAGCGAATCACGAAATTTAACCAGCATTAGGGGTTAGAGGGCTGACTGCTAATGATAGGGAGTATTTAGTCTTTGTGCCGAAATGATATTTAGTGCTTACAATTTGAAAGGCGTCAAAAAGTTGTTCGAAATTGTCTGTCGTACCAACTAACTGCTGATTATTAAGAGAAAGCATCTTTGCAGATTTAGCTCTAATTTTTGGTGTGACGAAAGATCTGATTTAGCTGGCCTCAACTACATCATTTTTTGAGTGCTATTAAAAATGACTGGAAAGAAGTGAAGTCTCACCTGGGTAATCGTTTTTAAAGTTGACGGCATCGCGTATTGTCAAAGCTAGTGCTACGGCGGCAGTAGATAGATTGTTAAAAACCAGGGTCAAAAGTAAGTGGGAGTTCCTTTGGTCCCCAGATCCCAGTTCGCGTTGGTTTCCACTTTACTTGCCCAGCATTTTTTAGTCCGGGCATCCTATTAGCGATAGTTATAAAGGCCTCTTGAAGTTCCGCTCTTGCTAGAAAAGCACCTAAACAAAAATGAATGCCGCTTCCGAAAGTAAGATGGGGAACTTTGTTTTCTCGCGTGATATTGAACTCGTTTGGGTGATCAAACTTTTTGCTGTCGTGATTTGCTGCTACGAAACTGGGGAAAATAAGCGTATCTTTGGGGAATAAAATACCACGGTATTCGATATCTTCACTTGCATAACGACCGGTACCCCTTACCGCGCCCAAATATCGCATTGTTTCTTCAACTGCTTGGGGTGCTAGAGAGGAATTGTCTCGAATTTTTTGAAGTTCAACAGGATGTTCGGCAAATAGCGAAACAGCGCAGGCCAACTGGTTACGCGTGGTATCAGTTCCAGCCAGAAGCAAGGCATTCGCCATGGAAAGCAGCTCGTCTGTTGAAAGGCGGTCTCCATCTTCTTCGGCGCGAATCAAATCTGTCAGCAAATCTTCTTGAGGATGGATTTTTCGTTTTGCGATAAGAGAACGCATATACGCATCCATCTCGTCTTGCGCCGCCATAATTACGGGAGCGTCTTCGGCAAGGTTGCCATTGAAAATTTTAAATATGTCTTCCGCTAGTCGACTAAAAAGTTCCCAGTCCTCTTTTGGGGCGCCTAGCAGTTCGCAAATAATTGGTATCGGATATGGTTCGCAAATATTGCTAACGAATTCGGTCTCTCCGATCTCACATATCGGGTCGAGTAGTTCATTGATTACTGTATTCATGAATGGTCGTAAACGATCCGCTGACTTGGGCGTAAATGCTGGACTAACTATCCTCCGAATTCGTTGATGTTCTAAACCTTCGGTGGAAAGAATACTTTTACGTCCTCTTTTCGCCCATTCTTTGTCAACATAATTTTGCATTTGTGAGATAAGGGCTAGGGCGCTGAACCAGCGCTTATCGCGGAGCATGCTCGTGCAGTCATCATGATGCGTTATTGCATAGCCACCATCTGTGCGCGCAATCCAATCGCCCTTACTTAGAAGTCTTGCGCCGTCTCGCCGTTCGGACTCTGATTGAGTAAGGTCAACATTGATTGTCGCCATTTCAATGTCTGAAACCAAAGTAGCCATAGCTGAATTCTACCGGTCGTTTAGATGGGGGTATGGAAGAGGACGGGTAGAAATAATTTCGAAACCTCATTTAGTAGCTTGTTTTGTGCAAGGTACGATGTTTTCTTATGGACCATCCGCATGTGCAAGTTGAACAAATCGAAGCCGTTTGTCTTATAAAAGTCGATGATGAACGCGCAAATGCATTTTCTACTGCTCTTATCCAAGCTCTCAGCGAAGAGATCGCCATGGCTGAAGCTAACGAGGAAATTGGTGCGGTCGTAATAGCTGGAAACCAGAAGGCTTTTTTCGCTGGATTTGATTTGGGTATAATTGGGACAGGAGATCGCGAAAAAATCGTGGAAATGACTTCGGCTGGCGGTGCTTTAATTCGGCAGGCATATGGATCGAAGATTCCAGTTGTTGCTGCGTGTACCGGACATGCAGTAGCTGCGGGAGCATTAATGCTTCTTGGTTGCGATTATCGAGTAGGTACTGATGCTCAAGTAAAGATAGGGCTCAATGAAGTAGCTATTGGTCTTATGTTACCGAGATGGGCGTTAGCAATATCTAAGGAACGGATTGCGACACAGTATCTTCAAGTAGCTGTTGTTAATGCAAAGCTAATGACTTCGGACTTAGCGGTTGACGCTGGTTTCCTTGATGAGGTTGTGGCAGCAGACAAGGTTGTGGAACGAGCGTTGGAAGTAGCTCAAGGTTTTGCGATGGATTTAGATTCAAAGTCTTATGAGAAGACTGTGAAAGCGATGCGAAGTTCGGTTCTTAATGAAATGGATTCCGGTGTCGCGGCAGATAGAGCTGCGGCGGGTCTCTCAACCTGAGTATGAGTAAATCGGGTGTTACCTCAAAGATCGACCGCGTAGCGATGCGTACATTGTGCATTACATCTTTAGTCGGCTTTATGGTTGCTATGGAGATAACTATCATTTCGGTAGCGCGAGAGGATATGGCAGCTGCTTTCCCAGCCGCCTCTGCAGCTACGTTGTCTTGGACTATCACGGCTTACAACATTGGCGTCGCATCGTTGTTGCTGCCTGCTGGGTGGCTAGCGGATCGTTATGGAAGAAAGCGGATCTTTCTCTGGGGTCTCGCTACGTTTCTGATTGGATCGCTGCTTTCGGGTGTAGCCCCAACATCGGGATTACTTATCGCCGCCCGTGTGCTTCAATCCATCGGAGGTGCAGCCCAGTTCCCTGCTGGCCTTGCTCTTTTGCTTATGGCAGTTCCGGCTGAACGTCGACAATCTGCTATAGGAATTTGGGCTGCGGTGAGTGGTCTTGCTGCTGCTTTAGCTCCCTCAGTAGGTGCGTTGCTTGTAGATGTTTTTGGCTGGCGTGCTGTGTTCCTGGTTAATGTTCCAGTAGCTGCCTTCGCTTTTGTTGCTGGCCGTTTTTGGTTATCGGAAAGTAAAGGTGAAGGAGTTAGCAACCGGGTAGATCTAGTGAGCGTGCCGATGGCGTCTTTAGGAATAGGGGCACTGCTCTTTGCGATGGTGCAAGGAGAACAGATTGGTTTGGCGGGCTCACTAATCCCAATATCAGTTGGTTTGTTGATGCTAACTATTTTTGTAAGGCGGTCCCTTACGCATCAAGAGCCATTATTTGATCTCAGATTGTTCCAATTGCGGTCCTTTACCGTAGCCAATATTGGCTCTGTGTTTTTCATAGTGGCATTTTTTGGCTGGTTGATAGTTCTACCTGAGTTTTTGCAGAGAGCGTGGGGATGGTCAGTCCTTAAGTCTGGGTTTGCAATAGCGCCAGGACCAGTTATTTCAGCTATATTGTCCGCAACCAATGGACGTCTAGCCGACAGAATAGGTAATCGTCCGATAGTGATAATTGGAGGAGCAGCAGGCTTCATCGCATGTGTTTTGCATTTTGTTTTCACGAGCTCAACCCCCTCCTACGTGGTAGGTATTTTTATCCCTGGCGTGTTTATGGGAGTAGCAGCTGGATGCAGCTTCGCGATGCTAATAGGTGCTGCGATGAGTGAGATCCCACCTGCCCGTTTTGGTATGGGCGGGGCTGGCCGTACAA
>DMOB01000029.1:0-2893 GCA_003452475.1 Acidimicrobiaceae bacterium
GGAAGATCAAACGTAGTTCGGTAGCTAAGCGCTATAAGATCGGATGCAGCCTTGGAGGCAGCATACGGAGAACTTGGATTCAACAAATCAAGTTCACCGAAAGAGCCTGCTTCTATCGAACCATATGTTTCATCAGTCGATACGTGCACAAACTTTTCTATGTCGTGCGTTCGCGCCACATCACACATCACGTTGGTTCCCAAGCAGTTGGTAAGCACAAACTGATCAGGGTTTTGGATAGAACGGTCGACATGACTTTCTGCCGCAAAGTGAACGATCTCTTTGTGACCCTTTACTACTCTGCTGACGGTTTCACGATCACAAACATCACCTTGGACAAAGCTGACCCGAGAGTTTTCCATTAGATCCGCCAGCGTGCGCCGGTCTCCAGCGTAAGTAAGACAGTCTAAAATTGTTATCTCATCATCTGACGCTTCAAGAAGACGACGAACAAAATTAGATGCAATAAACCCTGCGCCACCGGTTACAAGAATCTTCATTTTCTTAATTTCTCAGTCCATAAATGGGGCGCAGGTGATCTTCAATATTTTTCAAAAACGGATTATTAGCGTCGCGCCTCGAAAGAATCGGGCTAGCAACCCCCCACTCTGCGTTAATCTCCGGGTCATCCCACGCTACGCCCAACTCATCTGAAGAATTGTAGTAGCTATCGACTAGATAGGTGATCGTAGCATCAGTCAAACTGGCAAAACCATGTGCTACGCCGGGGGGAATAAACAGACCCCGGTGGCCTACACCATCAAGGTTTGTTTCTATGGTGCCACCTTCAGTCGGCGACCCAACACGGAGGTCATGAAGAACTACTCGCACAGTTCCAAATGGCACATACCAATAATCGGCCTGGTGAAGGTGGTAGTGCAATCCAACGACACACCCAGCTTGTCGATCACCTCGATTCGCTTGCAACATTTCGCGACTGCCATTAGGTATCCACTCGCGCCGATAAGTTTCTACGAAAAACCCACGATCATCATCGAACACTTGGGGAGTGATGATGTAAACGCCGTCTATTAACTCCGAAGGAACAACCTCAGCCATACTGTCGCCATTCTAGGAGGTATTCGGCGGCATTGGTTAGCGAGGTAACGGTCGCAGGTGATAGACATCACCAACGTTAATAGTTTTTTCATCCCCATTTGCTAGCCGAACGAGCAGCTGCCCATCGTTGTCTATATCTATGGCTGTTCCTTCAATGGCAGACATAGGTTCAGCAGCAGTCGATATTTCCACTTTTACCTGTTTGTGAAGAGTGGCCGAATTTGATTTTAGCTCTCTCAAAAGTTTCTTTGTTCCACCACTTTCAAGTAGTGAATCGTATCTTTTTTCCAAGTTTATTAAGATTTTTTTACTAAGAAGATCCCGATTAGTTTTTTTTCCAGATATCAAATTCAAGCTAGATGCCCGATGTTCAAGATGCGGAGGGACTTCTGGCCAATCAGTATTAATTCCGATCCCGATTACTAGGGCATTCACCTCTCTTCCGACAATAACAGTTTCCGTCAAAATCCCAGCTATTTTTCGATAGCCGAAGTCACCATCGATAGGTCTCGTGGGTGGCTCGATTGAGTCCGTGACAAGGTCGTTAGGCCACTTCACTTGAAGCGTTATCCCAGTAAGTTCTTGAACCGCCGAGATTGTTGCTAGAGCCAGCGCTGAAGTGAAGAGAGAAATTTGAGAAACCTTGAAAGCTGTTGGAGGAGGTCTTAAGAGAATGGACATCATTAGTGAAGTCCGAGCAGGCGCCTCCCACACTCTTCCGCGCCGACCCCGTCCAGCAGTTTGGAGATCAGCAATCAAAACTTCTCCTTCGGGTGCTTCTTCTCTTGCTCTCCTCAAAAGTTCGGTGTTAGTTGACTCTATTTCTGAGACCCATTCGACATTTTTAAATCGAGTTTCTGACACGTCGGTAATTGGGTTACGTTCCACGTAGCGTTATCGTAGTCATCTCAACCTGATTGCTTCTTTCTTGTTGGTCAATCTCTTACGACCGCAGATGTGGCACGATGGCACCTACTTTATCTCACGCCCGGAGGGCGGATTCCGTGTTTTCTAAGATTTTGATTGCCAATCGTGGAGAAATAGCTGTCCGAGTTATCAGGGCTTGTCGCGAATTGGGTATTACTAGTGTGGCTGTATACAGCGAACTCGATCGCGATGCCCTTCACGTGCGCCTAGCCGATGAGGCTTACGCTCTCGGGGGTGAAACCGCAGCTGAGTCGTATCTGAACACCGAAGCAATCCTGGCAGCGATAGAACAAAGCGGTGCCGAAGCTGTGCATCCGGGCTACGGGTTCTACAGCGAAAATGCCGATTTTGCTCGATCTATTACTGAACTTGGCATTGCCTTCATAGGTCCCCCGCCGGAAGCAATCGAAGTAATGGGAGATAAGATTTCAGCGCGATTAGCAGCCGAAAAAGTAAACGTAAGCGGAGTACCGGGCACAACAACAATCATTGAGTCAGCCGGTGATATACACGCTTTCGCAGACGAACATGGATATCCAGTTGCCATCAAAGCTGCTTACGGTGGTGGTGGACGGGGTATGAAAGTCGTTCACTCTGCTGACCAGGTGGTCTCTGCACTCGAATCCGCTCAGCGAGAGGCACAAAGTTTTTTTGGGCGCAGCGAATGTTATATGGAACGCTACTTAACTTGGCCCCGTCACATTGAAATGCAAATCATTGCGGACCAACACGGCAATACAGTGTGGTTAGGTGAACGCGATTGTTCGGCTCAGCGCCGTCATCAAAAATTAGTTGAAGAAAGCCCCGCTCCGAACTTTCCTGAGGATGTTCGTCAAGCGATGGGAGCAGCGGCTGTTGCTGTGGCCGAGGGTTGCGACTACACCAACGCAGGCACAGTAGAGTTTTT
>DMOB01000029.1:3291-8689 GCA_003452475.1 Acidimicrobiaceae bacterium
GTCAGCGAATTAGTCTCTGGGATAGATTTAGTACGTGAGCAGATTAGAGTTGCTGCCGGCTTGCCCTTATCTTTTTCTCAAGCAGATATGGCACAAAACGGTCATGCTATTGAAGTCAGGATAAACGCAGAGGACCCCGCTGGCGGTAAATTTTTACCATCTCCGGGCGATCTGACGAAACTGTCGGTGCCACAAGGCTTCGGAGTTAGATGGGATGGTGGATACGAAGAAGGTGACACCGTAAGTCAATTTTACGACAATCTTGTAGGGAAGCTTATTGTTTGGGGTTCCGATAGGCCTACCGCTATCGATCGAATGTTAAGCGCACTTAGCGAACTTAAAGTTGGTGGCATAGCTACAACTGCTGCTGCTCACGAAGCCATCCTTTCTCACGAAGATTTTCGAAATGGGATCCACAGCACCAAATGGGTTGAAGAAGTTCTAGACCTCACAGGCGTATCGGGTAAGTCATCGGAATTTTCTGAAACATCAGATAGCGAAGAGAAGGTTCGCAAAGATGTACTAATGGAGGTCAATGGTAAACGCTTTCAGGTAGCAGCATGGGTTCCCGAAAGCGCCGCAACGATGCCTTCCTCCCCCTCCAAACAGCGACGCGCTGCGGCAGGTAACACTTCGGTTACTGGTTCAGGTCGAATCGCCGCTCCGATGCAGGGAACAATTATCAAGATTCATGTCGAAGTCGGTCAACAAATCACAGCGGGTGAGTCGGTAGTCGTTCTTGAGGCTATGAAGATGGAAAACAACATCAATGCCGACAAAAGCGGCAAAATTACGGAACTTAAAGTGGACGTCGGGGACACTGTTGGTGCCGGCGACCTGATTGTTGTGATTGAATAGGACCACACCGTTGGTCAACAATGCTCGCACCAGTGTCTGGATATCATCATTCTCAGCGAGCATGGCTCCAATGCAGAGCGGGTGGTTTGTATGCAAAAACCGATAAAAGGCATGGTTCTGGCAGGCGGCAGCGGTAGCCGTTTATTCCCACTCAGTTCTGTTGTAAGTAAGCAGCTGCAACCAGTTTACGACAAGCCAATGATCTACTACCCAATTGCTACTCTCATGTCGGCAGGCATCCGAGATATCCAGCTCATAACCACTCCCCATGATCTACCTATGTTTGAACGCCTCCTTGGAAGCGGCTCACAATGGGGTCTTAATCTTAGCTATGCAGTGCAGCACGCTCCTAAAGGAATCGCAGAAGCTTTCATCATAGGAGAGAAATTTATTGGTGACTCCCCAGTTGCTTTAATCTTGGGCGACAACATTTTCCATGGTGAATTAAAACTTGCCGAAGAGCTAGCAGTCTTTAGTAATGGAGCAGTAATTTGGGGCTACCCAGTTGATGATCCTGAACGCTACGGCGTAGTAGAGATTGATGATCATGGCGCTGTGCTCAACATCGAAGAAAAACCTAAACACCCGAGAACAAATTTAGCCGTTCCCGGGCTTTACATATATGATCACACTGCTTTTGAGCGAGCAGCGGCTCTTATTCCTTCAGCTCGCGGGGAACTGGAAGTCACTGATCTTAATCGAAGTTACTTGTCAGACAAGCAACTAAAAGTGATTAAGCTCGACCGTGGTGTCACGTGGCTCGATTCAGGAACCCACGAAAGCCTCTTGGACAGTTCGAAATTCATCTCAACCATTGAAAAGCGTCAAGGTCTAAAGATAGCTTGCTTAGAAGAAATCGCATACCGGCTTAGATACGTCGATGAAGAAGGTCTACGTTCAGCCATCGCTCGAATGCCAGATTCCCCATATCGCGCCTACTGTGAGAGCGCTCTTCCGGAGTGAAAGTCAGAGAAAATCGACTAGTAGTCCGCTTGATAACCGTAATTATTGTCGCCACGATTGTGTGTGCCATCGGATTACCATTAGCTGGATCGAAAGTCTTTCTTAGGTCAGACACGTTACTGCGATGGGCGCCCTGGAATGAGAACACCTCTATCGATGTGGAGCTCACTTCAATTCCCGTAGCAGATCCTGTGGATTCCGGCTTTCCAGCTCAACACCAGTTCCAAGAAAGAGTATTTAGTGGCGACTTGCCTTTGTGGAATCCTTTTCCCGCTGGCGGGACACCCCTTGCTTCTCTTCCAAATCAAGGGCTTTTTGACCCATTAAACTTACCGTTCTGGTTTCTTCCTGATCATGTAGCTCCGGCATGGGTCAAAGTGCTTGAGTTAATAACTGCTATTAGTGGCATGTTTCTGTTGCTCAGGAGGCTAGGGGCAAGCCAATCTGCGGGTCTGCTTTCGGGCCTGGTTTACGCATTCAGCGGGTTCCAAACAGTCTGGACTAATTGGCCTCAGACACATGTCGGGGCGTACCTTCCATGGTTGTTTTGGGCGGGCGAAAGTCTCGCTAGACGCATAGATATTCGTGCACCTCTTTGGATCTCGCTTATAACTGCAGCAATGTTGTTATCAGGCTTCCCAGCAGTAACGGCTTGGGGTGCCGCAACTCTCATTCTCTACGTGCTTATGCGCTCTTGGTGTTTTCACAAAGATTTATATCGTCTGTTAGGACAGTCGATCTCTCTCTTAGCGTCATTTGCACTCGGTATTGGTTTAGCTGCTTGGCAATTACTTCCTTTTCTCTTTCAAATGCGAAGTATCGATCTAGGTCATCGAATTCAAACCGCTGCAGATCACCTTTCTTCGAGCCTTCTAGCAACTGCGGCTGTTCCCACTGCTTTTGGCTCTCACGAGCAAGGTTTTTTTTATGGAGATAGAAACTACATCGAAAGCGTCGCATTTTTAGGCGCAGGGGCGCTTGTTCTAGTCAGCTTTTCATTGTTCAAAAAACGGCCGTCAAATGTGTCCGAATGGGCTACACCTATTATCGCGTTTCTCCTCTTTCTCACTACAACGCTAATTTTTTTTGGCGGACCACTACTTTCAGCAGCCCAGAAGCTACCAGTCTTCGACTCTAATTTCATTGGGCGCATGAGATCGATATGGCTCCTTTTACTGTCAATCCTCGTTGGCCTTGGACTAGAAACAGTTATCTCTGTTTCTAGGACAGCTCCGGGAAAATTAAAGGCCTCAAAAAATAATTTTGGTTTACTCGGAACCGCAATCACCCTATTGTGCGTCGCGTTCAGTATTTATTATGTCCTCGAACGCGGTCACGCTGAAGGGGTCACATCAAAAATTGCGTTACCGGTGGCGATTGCTGTGGGTGCAGCATCTTGCGTTGCTCTACTTGCCTACGCTGCCCGTCGAAACTATTCATGGTCTAAATTTTCGCCAGTTTTCATAACTCTGATTGCGTCAGCCGAAATCTTGCTTTTTGTTCTACCATTTTGGCCCAGAATCGATTCTGATAAACATTATCCGAACACACCAGCCCATGAATTTCTGGCAGCTAATGCCAACGGAGACAGAATTGCTGCACATGATTTAGCTTTCTATACCGGCACTACGACTTATTACGAAATCAGAACACTAACTGGACATACTTTCCATCCGCCCACATGGAGTGATCTTTTAGAAGCAGTGGACCCACTCGCTCTGACCAGATCCCCAACATTTTCATTCATAGAATTTCTTGATGTCCAGCGTCTAAATTCAGCTATTCTCGATCGTTTAGCTGTTCGATGGTTAGTAACCCAAGTCGACTTTCCTATCATTGGAGAACCTTTTGCCGGTCCGGAAATAACCGGAAGCCAAAAAGCGGTGACAAGGACGGCACTTTCGACGGTCGTGGCTTCTCGCCCAATTCGAGGTATCGAAATAACTGCTACCGAAGATTTACATACAACTGACCTAGCCGCCCGCCTCGAAGTCGAAATCACAAGCTCTAACGGAGATGTTATTCGCAGCGGACGTCATGTGAGAGGCCTTCTTCCCAAAGGAAGGCACTGGATTCCCATAGCCGGAGAACAGCTGTCTTCCAAAGGACAAATTGAAATTTCTGTTCGACTCGAAGGTACTAACGGCGACATGACTTTGGGCACGACTCAGAATGGCCAGCTAGCAGTCAATTTGATGCTTCCTGGCACTGAACAACTGCGTCTCGCTTATGCCGACGACGTCGTGATCTGGGAAAATCTTAATGCAGTTGACCGCATCAGATTTGCTAGCGATATAGCAATAGTTCCTGATTCATCAGAACGAATTCAACTTTTAACGAGCCCTCTTCCTCCACAGGTAGTGGTGCTATCAGAACAGGTGGACCACGTAACCGGTTCTTATGGCGGAAAGGCAACAATCTCTGAAATAGTAGACACCTACGATGAGTTGGCGATAACTATTTTTTCTGAAGACCCCGGTTATCTGGTTGTCGCTGACGCGCTACAAGATGGTTGGATCGCTTTCGTTGATGGCGAACCTGCACCATTAATAAACGCGGACCACGCCGTAGTTGCGGTGCCCATTCCTGCCGGTGTTAGTAACGTGGCGTTACTTTATAGCCCCCCTGGGTTAAGAGCAGGGGTTGCGGTTTCGGTGCTATCCACTCTTCTTACGTTGACGCTAGGCTTCATCACTTTTCAAAGAAGTCGATCTTCAGAATCAAATAACTGAGCCCCGGCTTGAAGTTCCATTCCTCTAACTCGCTTAAGTATTCGCTCCGAGATCACGCGATTAGCCCGAAGTAAATCTCCAAGAATGCCTAACATTAAAAGCTGAAAAGCAAGAACTAGGCAAACGGCACCGACTATCAATGACTGAACGTGGCCCGAACCATCCGAAGTGAAAAAAAACCAAGCGAAACGTCCAAAAAGAATACTTCCTATAGAAGCTAATAGAACGGCCGGCAACGCAAAGACTTTAATGGGCTCATGCATTGCGTAGATTCGAAGAATAGTCCCTGCTGACCGTCGCACATATTGTCGCTTAGATCGAAAGAGTCGAGAAGGTCTAGTTGTTTTGTTTACCCTAACCGGCACGTCTACCACTGCTAGGTCAGATCTTCCTGCCTGGATCACGGTTTCGAGCGTATAGGTGAAACGTGATACCACATTTACAGTTAACGCAGCTTCTTTGCTGTAAGCACGAAATCCTGACGTGACGTCAGCTACATCCGTTTTCGAAGCATGACGAACGACCCACGATCCAAGTCGTTGAAGTCTCTTTTTGCTTTTCGAAAACTCATTATGATTTGCGATGTCGCGTGATCCTATGACTAGATCAGCTTTACGACCAACAATCGGTTCTATCAATTTTTTAATATCTTCAGCAAAATATTGATTATCGCCATCCGTATTCACTATTACGTCTGCGCCTAGCTTTAAAGCAGCATCCAAACCTGCCTGAAATGCCACAGCCAAGCCTTTATTCTGAGTGAGACTTACAACAACATCTGCACCGTTCTGACGAGCGACTTCGGCCGTTGCGTCAGTTGAGCCGTCATCTACGACTAACCATAA
>DMOB01000234.1:0-3919 GCA_003452475.1 Acidimicrobiaceae bacterium
ATCCAAGAGTCCCTTACAACTACTAAGAATGAAGAAGCACTCGACTCGATAAAGAATTAGGAGAAGGCTATGTACCCTCGAGCGAACGAGGTCGTTAGTGATTGGTTTGAGGCAGCTGCAAAAAGCGACTGGGAACAATGGAAAACTTTTTTATCTAGCGACGCCGAAATTATTCAACATATTGGAGATGGGATTAATTTTACGCCAGACGAAATGCAGCAATGGGGGAAAGGTCTCACAGCCTCAGGTATATCGGTTCGCTACGAAAATCAGCGTAGAACCATATGCAGCCATGTAGTCATTGAACAGCATCTTGTAGTGATGTCTAACGCCAGCCGTCAAGTCGTGTCCGCTGAAGCTTGTGTTCTCGTCACAATCTCAGATGATGGTTACATAACCAGAGCCGAGGAGTACATAGACAGCAATGCATTTCTATCTTTATTCCCGGATGTTTCTTCTTAGCGTCGTACTCAGCTCACGCAAACAGATACATCGGCCAGACGCTAACTGTTCAACGAACCAGCTTCTGAATTGAAGCACGGTGTTAGTGCTGGCTCCTTATTTCGGTCAATACGGTTCGGTCAGTATTACGTCACAGCGAAATAAGAAATAGCCGGAAATATGAATGTTGTAAGATGCTCGGTATGGCGTGGATTGAGGTAGCCCCAGATGAGGAATGGTCCGATAATGAGGCCCTCGAGAACCTTTACAGCCGAGTTGTTGATAAGAACCATGGCCGGGTCGATTACATCATGTCGATCCATTCTCTTAACCCAAGAGCGCTAGCAGCCCATGATGGCCTCTACAGATCAGCTATGGCGGGCACCGCGAACTTACGAAAAGTTGAGCGAGAGTTAATAGCTTTGGTCGTGAGCCTCGAAAACGAATGTCATTACTGAATTAGTCATCACCGGCGCGGTCTGCGCCAACTGCTTAACGACGATTCCCTAGTTATGGCCATAGAAGAGGATTGGCGGTCTGCTCCACTCAACGAAAAAAGAAAAGCAATGCTGGTTTACGCTACAAAGCTCACTCATACACCTTCAAAAATGACCTCTAATGATGTTGAGCAGTTACGCGCGGTGGGATTCAGCGACCGAGACATCCTCGACATAGCCGAAGTCACTGCCTACTACGCCTACGCCAATCGGATAGCCGACGGGCTAGGAGTCGAGCTGGAGCCCTGGTTCAACGACTAGCTTACTTCTATGATTTGGAGAGAAATATGGAGCTTAGAGCTATAGGTATAACAATGGATTGCCATAACCCAGAGCGGCTTGCTGACTTTTGGCAAGAGGCGATTGGGTTCCGAAGCCGCGAAGGGCATGAACCATATATCACGCTTTCAGATTCCGAGGTTGGAAGGCCGCTGAATCATTTAACATTGCAAAAAGTTCCCGAGGGTAAATTAGCTAAACACAGGGTTCATATTGATTTGTTTGTTCGAGATCCGAATACTGAAGTTGAGCGGTTAGTGAAATTAGGAGCACGTGTGCTTACTTCGGGTGGCTCGGTGCCAGGACATCTTGGATTCGTAGCGATAGTGATGTGCGATCCTGAAGATGGAGAATTTTGCGTGGTTGGGCGTCCGGCTAAGTCAGAGATTTAAAGGTCAAGTAAAGTGAGGAGCAATTTCTTCTGCGAATCTTGAAATAGCTTCCAGTCGACCTTCGGTTCCTCTACCCAGAACAAAAAAGGCTGCATGTTCAAGACCCGCCTCGAGGTATTGACCTACTTGGTCAATGACTTCTTCGTTGCTCCCTCCTATTTCTCCTTGCTCAAGATTTCCACCGCTGAAATTCAATCGGAACAGGCTGGTTAGTTCTAGCTCGCTAATATCTCGATCGATTTTATTGCACTCACTTTTTACTGACGCCCATTGTTCAGTGAGCAGCGACGGGCTGCCAAATGCTGCGTGGAAAGCATCTCCATAGCGCGCTGTTCGTTTGAAAGCTCCATTTGAATGGCCGCCTACCCACACCGGAATATGGTTATTAACTGGTTTTGGGGAGAAACCTATGTTTTCGTAGCTATTCCACTTGCCGTTATAGCTTGATAAACCATCAGCAAAAAGCGATTGGAAGATGTCTAAAGTTTCATTAGCTCTTTCGCCGCGCTGATCCCATGGCATACCAATGGCGTCGAATTCCTCTTTCATCCAGCCGACTCCAACTCCCATAATGGAACGACCTTGGGAAAGGTGGTCAAGAGTGGCCCAGCTTTTCGCTTGTTGCACTGCGCCGCGATAACCGAGGATTAAGACAGTGGTGCCGAGAAGAACCCGGTCGGTGATGCCGGCAACAAACTGAAGAGTCCCTATGCAATCAAGCCAAGCGCTTCCTGCAGCTGGGAAACCGCTGTTGTCATCTGCATACGGATACTTCGACTGCAGCGTTGCAGGGTCAGGCCAAGCAATGTGATCGCTAGACCACACGGAACTATAACCGAGAGACTCGGCGGTGATAGCTGTCTCAATGATTGCTTCTCTGCTTGGATCGCGACCAGCATCTGGGAGGTGTATACCAAATTTCATTTTCTTCCCCCAAGGAAAGTGTTAGGTGATGCAGACTTTATGTCTAAAGAAACTTATCTGATGCACATAATGCTAAATCTCTCTAATCTTGGAAGATGGAAAAAGAAGATTTTTTTAGCGACGCTAGAAGTGATTTGTCTGGTCCTCTCGCCGGTGTGCGGATAGTAGACGCAACTACTGCTTGGGCGGGACCGATGGCTAGCTGTTTACTCGCTGACTATGGCGCTGATGTCATCCGAGTTGTTCCGCCTGGAGATACCGGTATCTTGTGGCCACCGATGCTTCCTGGCACCGAACGGTCTTTTGCCGAAGACGCAGTTAATCGCAATAAAAGAAGCATTGGGATAGACCTACGACGCTCGCCCGGAGTTGAGATGTTTCTCCAACTTGTGGCCACAGCGGACATGGTTGTTGAAAATTTTAAACCTGGGACTCTCGATGATTGGGGAGTCGGTTACCGACAATGTAAAGAAGTCAAACCGGATATTGTTTACCTATCTATAAGTGGATATGGACAATTTGGGCCTGAGAGCGCCCGTCCCGGATACGACCCAGGTGCGTTGGCATACAGCGGTTGGATGGCTCTCAACGGAGAAATCAATGGGCCTCCAGTTAAAGCTCCCACGTTTCTCGCTGACGATTTGTCAGGTTTACACGCCGCCGTTGCAGGACTATCTGCACTTCACCACCGAGATGCGACTGGAGAAGGCCAGCATGTAGATGTCGCACTGTTAGATTCAATTATTTATCAATCCAATGGCTATTTAACTCTAGGTGCTTTGGATGGGCCATTAGATAGATGGGGTAGTCAAGTGCGAGTTTGCGCGCCGACTAATTGCTATGAGTGTGTTGACGGCTATGTCTATCTGGCCTTAATACTAGATTCTCATTGGGTTCGTCTTTGTGATGTAATTGGTCAACCTGAGCTAGGAAAAGATCCCCGAGTGTCAACGAATAATGGGCGCCTGGAGAATAGAGAAGAAGTAGATAGAGTTGTTGCCGAATGGTGCTTAACAAGATCTAAAGAAAACGTAATTGCCCTAATTGACGAGGCGGGAATAGTGGTGGCACCGGTCAATACGTTTGCCGAAGCCGCTCGGGATCCACATATTTTAGATCGAGATATGTTGCAGAATACCGTTCTTCCAACAGGTGAATCAGTTCCTTTGACTGGCCCAGCAGCAAAATTTTCAAGAACGCCAGCAAGAGTTCGTCACTGTGCTCCAATACCGGCAGCTGATACAGATCTAATTTTAACGGAAATTGGTGTTAGCCGAAGGCAACCCGACCAACTTCGAGAAGCGGGAATAGTTGGATAGCTATCGGTAATCGCACACAATTGTCCCATCGGAGTGAGATCATGTTTCTATGGATATTGTGTTAGTG